>CALCBL010000183.1 GCA_937897495.1 uncultured Burkholderiales bacterium | reverse complement strand
GACACAAAGCTTAGCGAGCCGCGCGTCAAGGCGCCGCCATAGCTGCCAAACATAGGGCGATAGTGCACGGGTTGTGGCGTTGGAATGGAAGCATTGGGGTCGCCCATGGCAGCCATGGCAATAAAGCCGCCTTTCATGATGATGGCGGGTTTGACACCAAAGAAAGCAGGTTTCCAAATGACCAAGTCAGCCCACTTGCCAGCTTCAATGCTACCTACTTCATGGCTGATGCCGTGCGCAATGGCTGGGTTGATGGCGAGTTTGGCGATGTAGCGTTTGACGCGTGCATTGTCGTGACGCTCGGTATCGCCTGGCAGTTTGCCGCGCTGAACTTTCATTTTGTGTGCAGTTTGCCAGCAGCGCAAAATAACTTCTCCCACACGACCCATGGCTTGGCTGTCCGAGCTGAACATGCTGATGGCGCCTAGGTCGTGCAAGATGTCTTCTGCTGCGATGGTTTCTTTGCGAATACGGCTCTCTGCAAAGGCCAAGTCTTCTGCAATTGAAGGATCGAGGTGGTGGCAAACCATCAGCATGTCAACGTGTTCGTCGAGGGTGTTGATGGTGTAGGGCCGCGTTGGATTGGTAGAGGAGGGCAGCACGTTGGCTTCGCCAACCACTTTCAAAATGTCGGGGGCATGACCGCCACCTGCGCCTTCCGTGTGGAAGGTGTGAATGGTGCGGCCTTTGAATGCTGCCACGGTGTCTTCCACAAAACCCGATTCGTTCAGGGTGTCGGTGTGGATGGCCACTTGAGTATCGGTTTCTTCAGCCACGTTCAAACAGTTATCAATGGCTGCAGGTGTTGTGCCCCAGTCTTCGTGTAGTTTGAGGCCAATGACGCCCGCCTTGATTTGTTCGTGCAATGCAGCAGGCAAAGCAGCATTGCCTTTGCCCAAGAAACCCAAGTTCATCGGGAATGCATCAGCTGCTTGCAGCATGCGCTCAATGTTGTGCGGGCCAGGCGTGCAAGTGGTTGCGAAGGTGCCAGTTGCAGGCCCAGTGCCACCACCCAGCATGGTGGTAATTCCGCTGGACAAAGCTTCTTCTATTTGCTGCGGTGCTATGAAGTGAATGTGCGTATCAATGCCACCTGCAGTGACGATCATGCCTTCGCAGCTGATGATCTCTGTGCCGGGGCCTATGATGATATCGACACCAGGTTGCGTGTCGGGGTTGCCTGCTTTGCCAATGGCGGCGATGCGATTGCCTTTGAGGCCAATGTCGGCCTTCACAATGCCCCAGTGGTCAATAATCAGGGCATTGGTGAGCACGCAATCCATGGCGCCTTCTGCGTTGGTGCGCTGCGATTGCGACATGCCATCGCGAATGGTTTTGCCGCCACCAAACTTCACTTCTTCGCCGTAGCTGCCGGCCTGTAATGTGAAATCTTTTTCAACTTCAATGATGAGCTCGGTGTCGGCCAAGCGAACACGGTCACCTACGGTGGGGCCAAACATTTCGGCGTAAGCGCGTTTGTTGATATGGGCCATGTTAAGAAACTTTCTTGGAAGGCGCGTCAAGCGCGCCGTTGGTCAGGGCTCTAAAGCCATAGATCACGCGGTCGCCAGCGTAGTCGACCAATTCAACGGTGCGTTGTTGGCCTGGTTCAAATCGAACGGCGGTGCCTGAAGCCAGATTGAGTCGCATGCCATGCGCTGCAGCTCTGTCAAAGCTCAGACCGCCATTGGTTTCAGCAAAGTGATAGTGCGATCCCACTTGAATGGGGCGATCGCTGGTGTTTTGAACCACCAGTGTGCAGGTCCGTCTGCCAACATTGAGGTCGTGGTGGCCTTCGTCGATGAGGAGTTCGCCTGGGATCATGATCGGGTCCTTAAACAATGGGTTGATGCACGGTGACCAGCTTGGTGCCATCAGGAAAGGTTGCTTCTACTTGAATGTCGGGAATCATTTCTGCAATACCGTCCATGACATCTGCACGTGTGAGCAGGGTGCGACCTTCGCTCATGAGTTGGGCCACGGTTTTGCCATCGCGTGCACCTTCCATGACGGCTGCACTGATGTAGGCCACAGCTTCTGGGTAATTCAATTGAAGGCCACGGGCTTTTCGGCGCTCGGCCAAGAGCCCTGCTGTGAATATAAGGAGTTTGTCTTTTTCGCGTGGGGTGAGTTCCATGGTGCACTCGTTTGAAGTTCAGATTCAAGCTTACCTCAAGCAACATGCATGCCCTTGAGCTTCTTGAGAATCTTTGGGCTGCACCGCAAAAGGGCATAACTATTTTGGTGCCGACAAAGATGAAATGCACAAACTTGGTTCATTTTTTGGAGTTTGGCCTGCCTCATGTGTGGGGAAACTCGTTCTACATTGAATCGAATTAGGTCATTTCCACTCTCAACGGGATTGGAAACCCAAGTGTTGGCACAGCCCTTGCAGAAGGCTTAGCAGCGTTGCAGTTCTTCGCTTGTTTAACAACCTTCCTTAATTTGATTGGAGTGCTCTTATGTTGAATCGTCGTGGCAATCTCAAAGCCTTGGCCCTAGCGTCTGCCCTCGTGGCCGGTGGCTTGTCTTTCTCTGTACAAGCTCAAACGTCTAACACCATCAAAGTGGGCATCTTGCACAGCTTGTCTGGCACCATGGCAATTTCTGAAACCGTGTTGAAAGACACCGTGCTCATGGCCATCGATGAAATCAACGCCAAAGGCGGTGTGTTGGGCAAGAAACTCGAACCCGTGGTGGTTGACCCCGCTTCCAACTGGCCTTTGTTTGCTGAAAAAACCAAGCAACTCTTGGGTCAAGACAAAGTGTCTGTGATTTTTGGTTGCTGGACTTCTGTGTCACGTAAATCTGTGTTGCCTGTGGTTGAAGAAATGAACGGCTTGCTGTTCTACCCCGTGCAGTACGAAGGTGAAGAGCTGTCTAAGAATGTGTTTTACACAGGTGCAGCACCTAACCAACAAGCCATTCCAGCGGTTGACTATTTGATGAGCAAAGACGGTGGCTCTGCCAAGCGTTGGGTGTTGTTAGGTACCGACTATGTGTACCCACGTACAACCAACAAAATTTTGCGCGCTTACTTGAAGAGCAAAGGCGTGAAAGATTCTGACATCGACGAAAAATACACACCCTTTGGCCATTCAGACTATCAAACGATTGTGGCGGATGTGAAGAAATTTTCAGCTGGCGGTAAAACAGCTGTGGTGTCCACCATCAACGGTGACTCCAATGTGCCTTTCTACAAAGAGTTGGGCAATGCAGGCTTGAAGGCCAAAGACGTGCCTGTGGTTGCGTTCTCTGTGGGTGAAGAAGAACTGCGCGGCGTGGACACCAAGCCATTGGTGGGTCACTTGGCTGCTTGGAACTACTTCATGAGCATCAAGAGCCCCGCCAATGACGAGTTCACGAAAAAGTGGGGCGCTTATGCCAAGGCCAAGAACATTGCAGGTCACAAAGACAAGCCTTTGACCAACGACCCGATGGAAGCCACTTACATTGGTATCAACATGTGGAAGCAGGCTGTTGAGAAGGCCAAGTCTACTGATACAGACAAAGTGATTGCTGCCATGGCTGGTCAGACCTTCACAGCACCTAGCGGTATCACATCTAAGATGGATGAGAAAAACCACCACTTGCACAAGTCAGTGTTCATTGGCGAAATCAAGGCTGACGGTCAGTTCAACGTGGTTTGGAAAACATCAGGCCCTGTGAAAGCCAAGCCATGGAGCCCCTACATTCCTGGCAATGACA
>CALCBL010000182.1 GCA_937897495.1 uncultured Burkholderiales bacterium | reverse complement strand
AAAGCGCAGGTCAGAGGCGCATCTTTTTACAGTGGGCTGTGCACAAAAGTATTTTCGGCAATCTTAAATCGTGAGACAAAGATAATTATTGCTAGGGGATCGGTATTCCAAAGCTAGAACAGCAGGGGGATTCACTCTCATCACCATATGCAAAGAGGAAAATTTCAAAGTTTTTACCTGATTGGCCTGATGGCACATTCACCTCAATTTTCACTTTACCCGTTGAATCTTTTGGCGTAAGTGACTGGGCCTTTTCAATCCCTAATTGCTTAATCCAAACAAAACCACCCAATGCTTTTAAGTCAACTGAAAGCTCAACAGTAATTTTTTGACTAGTCGCAGAATGAGTTAAGTACGTTGGTTGAGGTAAATCTTTTTTAATTCCACCATTCTGAGTAGGTTGGGACTCTGATGGCTTTGGAGTTGGTTTTGAACAAGGTGTTGATGGCCTCGAAAGTATTTTTCCATCCACATTCTCTACACGCACGACATCGCCAAAACTTCCTGTTTCAACGACGGTGACTTTTATGCCATTGGTTATTACAAACTCACCAATTTTAAGTGGACTATCAGCTTCATTGGTTCGATCTTTACTTCGAGCAGGTGGCACAATTCGAAACGCTGAGTAGGGCCAATCAATTTTCGTATCAATTGTGTGGACCATTACTCCTTCTGATTCTTTTCCTAATCGGTTATCAATGCCCATTCGCCGACGAGATTCAATTGCAATTCCTGTGGTGCATGAAAGTGGTACGACAACACTTTTCAACCCTTTAGTTTGCATTGCAACAGGTCTTATCCAATGAGTTGATGATTGCGTTTGGTTTACACAATGAACTTGGTTGTCATAAATAATGCCAAGCAAAAAGCGGTGCCAGGCAAGTAATTCTGGGGCAACGCTGCTTGCCATTACATCAAATATCCCCATTCCATCTGAGCTTTGATTAGCAACATCTGCAACATTACGAATATCAGTCAAGCCAAGGGAGTGGCCAAATTCATGGACATAAGACCAGCCATCAATAACCTGACCACCTCTTCCCAAAATATTCCAAATTCTTCCTTCATTAGTTAGAAAATCTTCCCCTTGGGCTATGTATTCCTGCCCTGGTGTTAAACCCCAAACCATAAAAGTTCCCATTTGAGATGGCAAAGTGTTTGGTGGTGTAATCATGATGACGGCATCAACACCAGTAAAATCAATAAAGGGATCAGTGGTCTTGAATACCTGAGTTAAGTACTTGGCATACTTTTTTGGATCCCAGGTTTTTTGAAAGAAATTTCCACCAACGTCATAATCCTCAATGTTCTTGGCCATACGAATATATTTGCCTGGGTATTGCCAATTGAATTTGAAGGGTTTTGACGAAGCTTTGCCATAAAAATCATCCATAAATTTCTGGATATCAGCAAAATCATTTGCTGGAGTATTGCTTGCTTGAACATTCGGGAAATCAACAGGCATAATCTGAATTTTTGGATTATCTGTTAGGACAACCCTTTCTTTAGCCATGCCAAATCCTGTGGCGATACCACCTTGTCTGTCGGCTACACCCTCAACAAGTTTGCATTGTGCTAGATCTGAAAAATCTGAGTCTTTGGAAAGCTCAGTCTTTGGTGTTTCTTTCGATTCTGTGGCTGGTAGAAATGTGAATGCAGCATCTCTAATTGATGTCCGGGCGGGCACAGATATGGCTGAACTATCTATGGATGGAGAGGCTGTGGGTGTTGGAGTAGGAGAAACTGTAGGAATTGCTTTAGGAATGAGTACACCTTTGTTCCAAACAAGTTTCTTTCCACTTTTAATGCAGGTGTACTTTTTTCCAGAATAAGTAGAGGTTGATCCAGCTTTAGAACATGAAGCTCCAGCCTTTGGAGCAGCCAAAGCTGAAGCTGGGATAAGCAAGACCAGTGCTAGTGAGATAGCAACCAATGGCTTCTTCATGCCAGAAGTCTGTTGCCAAAAAGGAATAAATACAACGATTTAGGCTTTTATACGCTCATTTGTTGGATCAAACAAAGGCTCAGCACAAATTACTCCGCTGCGCCAGGTACCAAAGAA
>CALCBL010000181.1 GCA_937897495.1 uncultured Burkholderiales bacterium | reverse complement strand
GACCAATGAAATCCCTGTGAATTTAGAAACGTTTTTGTCGTTTATAACGGCTGTGGTGGCCATCAGCAATGTGTAACCATCCGGGTTTGCTTTTGACACAAAGTCAGCGCCTATTTGACCGCTTGCACCAGCCTTATATTCCACAATGACACTTTGCCCCCAAAGAGCATTGAGCCTAGGCACTAAGATTCGCGCCAAAGTGTCAGCTCCACCAGCCGGTGTAAAAGGAACAATGATGGTGACGGGCTTGGCAGGGAATGTTTGTGCAAACGAAGACTGAAAGCCTAAAAGCATACTTAGCCAAATTAAAAAACCAAGTGCGAAAGACCTTTGAAGGGGCTGATTTGAAAAGCGGAGACTGCTTGGAAATTTCATCACTGGCCTTTTTGCTAATGGTTTTATTGCTTTGAACTCAGACAATGGTGGTGCTTAAAGAAGCAACGCCTTCAATGGCACATTCAACGACATCACCTGGTTTTAAAAATAGTTCTGCTGCATTTGGTTTTCCAACTGCTACGCCACCAGGCGCACCTGTAGAGAACATATCGCCAGGTTCGATGGGAATATATTGGGAGAAGTGCTCAATGATGTCTGGCAACTTCCAAATTTGATCACTGGTATTGACTCTCATACGCTCCTCACCATTGACGGAACAAGTCATCCATAAATTGTAGGGATCAGGTATTTCATCCATCGTGATGATTTCGGGACCGAGAGGGCCAAATCCTGGAATATTTTTAGCCGTCCAAAAACGTGAGCCAGACGCAACTTCTCTTTGCTGCAGATCACGGCAAGTAAGGTCGTTCAAGATGGTGACGCCCACAACATGGTCGAATGCATCTGCTTTTTTGACGCCTAAAGCGCGCTTGCCGATGACAAATACAAGCTCTGGTTCGTAATCTAAGCGCACAATACCTTCGGGTTTTTTGACTTTGGCTTGATGGCCCACCAAGCATGAATTTAATTTAATAAACCCAGTGGGCTCTTGTGGGATTTCTTTGATCAAGGCAGTACGCTGAAGTTCCTCCAAATGCTTTCGATAATTCTTACCAACACATAAAAATTTATCAGCATCAATGATGGGCGGAAGATAAGCAATGGATGCCTTGTCGTACCAAGCATTTTTAAACTGACTGACGTCATTTAAAGCTTTTGAATTTAGCTGGCGAACACGGTTCATGCCTTTCAAGCCAGCTGCGAGCAGATCCTTCATGCTGGTTGGTAAGTTGGATTCGCCTGCAATTTTTGCAGCCTCGTTGATGTCAAGTATCTTTTCATCTGTGCGGATGCCAATGAGTGGGCCTGAGCCGTTTCGAGTGAATGTAAGTAGACGCATGAATTAAAGCCTATGAGTAAAAGAGGTGACTAAAGCCATCGAAATTATTCAGCCTTAATACCCGATGCTTTCACAACAGGTCCAAATTTAGCAAGGTCTCTGCTGAGTTCGGCGCCAAAGTTTTCTGTGGTTCCTGGCGATGCCGTGATGCCCATGCCATTCAGTCTTTCCTTCACTTCAGGATCGTTCAAAATGGCATTGAGTTCTGTGTTGATGCGGGTGATGATGGCACGCGGTGTTTTGGCTGGGGCCAACAAACCCACCCAAGAGTTGACTTCAAAATCAGGCACACCGTTTTCGATGAAGGTGGCAACATCTGGCAAGGAACTGGCTCGCTTGCTACTAGACACCGCAATAGGCAGTAGCTTGCCAGCCTTCACATGCGGAATGGCGCTTGCAATGGCGGTGTAAACCAAAGGTATGTTTCCACCTAAAACATCTGTTAGAGCTTGGCCGCCGCCTTTGTAAGGAACATGCACGAGATTAGCACCTGTTTTTTGACGCAAGAGTTCGCCGGCAATGTGAGGCGTTCCGCCGGTACCCGATGTGCCGTATGAAAGACCACCTCTTTCAGTTTTAGAAAGCGCAATGGTGTCCTTCAAGGTCTTGGCTGGAAAGTTGGGGTGTGCTACCAAAATAAGGACCGCATCGCCAATTTTGCCAATGGGGGCAAAGTCTTTGAGTGTGTCGAAGCCGGTTTTAGGAAAGACATGGGGGTTGATGACAAGGGTGCCGTCAAATCCTAAAAGCAAGGTGTAGCCGTCGGGCTCTGATGTAGATACCAGCTGTGTACCAATGTTGCCCGAGGCGCCTGGCTTGTTGTCCACAATGACTTGCTGCCCTAAGCGTTTTGACAACTGTTCAGCGATTAAACGACCGCTGGTATCGGTCACGCCGCCGGGTGTGAAAGGCACCACCAAACGGATGGGCTTGCTAGGGTAGTTTTGAGCCTGCACATTGCCTACAAAAGCGATGGCTGTTCCGATGAGGGCTGCTTGCAGCCAATGACGGCGTAATAATTGATTCATGACTTTGTCTCCTGTTTTTATCGTTGATTTATTTTGTTTCGGCGTATCGTTTTTCAAATTCCCAGATATCTTCAAAGCCCATGAGCTTGGTTAAATCTGCAAAGTCATAAAGTGCGGT
>CALCBL010000180.1 GCA_937897495.1 uncultured Burkholderiales bacterium | reverse complement strand
GCCAGCCCCTGTCTTTTGATTTCGGCCTCACTGACCCCTACGTTCTTCTCAGTCATTCAGCTTTTGATGTTGTCAAAAGCGCCACTCCCGATTCATTGCCTGGCGTGTACCGCTCAGTCGAGTTTCGCGATGCTTTTCGAAAAAACCTGAAGCACCCCAAAGAAGGTATTTTGTTTTTAGGAAACTGGCGTCATATCGAAGTTGGACAAACAACGCATCCTGAGAATCAGAGGCTAGAAGGACAGAACATTCAGGCTCTTGCAGATCAACAAGGTTTGGACCCCGTGGATGTATTTTTAGATCTGGCGCTGTCCGAAGATCTTGGGACGCATTTTGTTGGCAAGTTTTTCAACAACAACGATGAGGGCGTTGCACCCTCACTGAAACACCCGGCAAGCGTGATCACTTTGTCTGACGCAGGTGCACATTTGAGCTACATGTGCGATGCAGGATTTGGTCTGTACTTTCTGTCGCATTGGGTCAGAGACACCGGACATTTCACACTCAGTGAAGGCATTCGCAAAATCACCAGCGAACCGGCTGACCGCTTCAGAATTCCAGAGCGCGGCAGATTGCAAGTCGGTCTACCGGCTGATATGCTTCTATTTGACCCTGCGACCGTCGGAATTTCAAAACCATTGCCTCGCCAAGATTTACCAGGTGGTGGCTCTCGCATGATTCGAACAGCCACTGGCGTGCATGGTGTTTGGGTCAATGGTGTCAAAGTGCACGATGGTCACAACTATGTAGACCATTCTCAAGGACCCGGTCAGGTTTTGGATCACTTCAATTCATAAGGCAAAGTCATGAAATTCTCTATTCGATTGGCAATTGGATTTTTTCTGGCATTGATAACCAGCATGCTCTGGGCTCAAAGTTGGCCCACCAAGCCTGTCCGCATGATCATCGCATTTCCACCTGGAGGGCCAACCGATTTGGTCTCTAGAGTTCTAGCGCAAAAATTGTCAGAGCAACTTGGACAACAAGTGATCGTGGACAACAAGCCAGGTGCAGGCGGCAACATTGCTGCCGAATTGGCGGCCAGAGCCACGCCTGATGGTTACACCATCTTCTACAACACATCGGCCATCGTGATCGGCCCTGCGTTGTATGGCAAGGTGAACTATGACACGCTAAAAGACTTTGCGCCCGTTCTCCTAACGGCCAGCGTGCCCATGGTTTTGGTTGTCAATCCCCAGTTGCCAGCGCGATCGGTCAAGGAGTTTGTAGACCTGGCCAAAACACGTTCAGGCGCTCTCAATTACAGCTCATCTGGTACAGGAACCATTACCCATTTGGCCAGTGCCATGATGTCAACACAAACTGGCATACAGACGCAACATATTCCCTACAAAGGAAGTGCACCCGGCCTGGTTGACCTAGCCTCAGGCCAGACTCAATTCATGATTGACACCATCAATACCGTACTGCCCTATGTCCGAGACAATCGACTGCGCGGCCTTGCGGTGACCAGCGCCAAACGTTCACCACTTTTACCCGACTTGCCCACTCTGGCAGAAGCCGGTATTTCAGGGTTTGAAGCTGCAGCCTGGCAAGGCATTGTGGTGCCCACAGGCACACCCAATGAGATAGTTCAAAAACTCAATGCCGAAGTGAACAAGGCACTGATGCACCCCGACATACGTTCACGTTTGGCGGCACAAGGCGCCGATATTTTGGGCGGTACGCCTGCTGAATATGCGGCTTACTTGCGATCCGAAATGCCTCGCTGGGCCAAGGCGGTAAAAGACTCTGGCGCCAAAGCGGAGTGATTTTATCGATTGGTTGCGCCAGACAACTGCAAGGCTTCAATGGCCTTGCAATCAAAGCCTGCCTCAGTTAAAACCTGCACACTGTGCTCTCCCAACAAAGGTGCAGGCTTTTGAACGGACAAACCCGGCGAGCCTGAAAAACTAAAAGGCACACCAATTTCTAACATCCGCCCCTCGCTTGGGTGTTCCACATGCTGAAGCATGCCCACTGCCAAAAGATGGGGGTCCTTTAGCAAACTGTCAATATCATGCATAAGCATGCAGGGTATATCAGCTTGATCCAATCGTTCGATCCAGTTCTGAGACGTGTCAGTCGACATGGCTTGAGCCACCATGGCATACAGATCATTGATGTGGATTGAACGCGCGCCGATATTGGCAAACCTAGGATCCTCCTTGAATAGCTCGGCACGACCCATTAACTCTAAAAATTTTTCCCAATGGCGATCGGTGTAAATCAAGACGCACAAATAACCGTCGAGGGTACGGTACGGACGCCTCTCTTTGACCAGTAAGCGTGCATAGCCCGTGGGCCCTAGCGGCGGATCATAGGAAGCACCTGACATGTGTTCTCCCAGCACATATTGGGTCAAGGTCTCAAACATGGGAACTTCTACTGATTGGCCCACGCCGGTCTGGTAGCGCGAGACCACAGCAGCCAAGATTGCATTGCAGGCCATCAAACCCACAGTGCGGTCAGCCATTGCCAATGGCACATAGCGGGGTTCGCCACCACTGGCCTTGCTCATCAAACTGGGTATTGCCGCCACACCTTGAATCAAATCATCGTAGGCGGGTTTTCCGGCGTAAGGCCCTTTTTCGCTGTAGCCGTAAAGTCCTGCATAAATGATGCGGGGATTGATGGCTTTGAGTCGTTCGTAATCAATACCCAGCCGAGCCATGGCTTGAGGGCGAATGTTGTAGACAACGACATCGGCTGTCTCGACCAACTTCAAAAAGGTCTCCAAGCCTTTGGGATTTTTAAGATTCAATACCAAACTGCGTTTGTTGCGATTGACATGCAAAAAATTGGAGCCCATACTCGGATTTCGCATCGGACCAATGCCTCGAACGGTATCACCTGTGGGAGGCTCTATTTTGATCACATCAGCCCCCATGTCCGCCAAAAGCTGTGTGGCAAATGGCCCCATCAGCACACTGGTCAAATCAAGGACTCTCAATCCATCTAAAGCACCACTCATGTAGCTCACCTTTGGTATGATTTATTTGTTAATCTCAAGCTAATTATGTCTGTTTGAGATGATTTGAAATATTGTCAAGTACAGTCTATGCGCGATCTTGAATTCTGACTGCAAGATAGGTCTCTAATTTTTACGGCTCACAATGTACTCCTTCAACTATCAAAAAGCTCAGTCTGTTGCACAGGCTGGTGCGGCTCTAACCCGCAGTGATGCATCACGCGTCATATCTGGCGGTATGACCCTCATTCCATCCTTGAAGCACCGCCTGATTCAAGTCGATGAACTCATTGACATCACGGGCTTGCCTGGATGGCGAGATATTCGAGTTGAAGAACATCAGTTGTGGGTCGGGGCAGGCGCAACGCACCAAAGCGTTTCGCGGCATTCCGAAGTGCGCACATTCAGCAAAGGCCTGTCAGAACTGGCAGGCATGATTGGCGATCCACAGGTGCGTGCCAGAGGCACCATTGGTGGCTCGGTGGCCAATAACGACCCTGCTGCCGATTACCCTGCCGCTGTGCTGGGGCTCAATGCCACCATCAAAACCCAAAAACGTGAAATAGTTGCCGATGATTTTTTCTTAGGCATGTTTTCCACTGCGCTGGCAAGTGACGAAATCATAGAAGGTCTGCGCTTTAACAAGCCACTGAAAAGCGCCTACGCCAAGTTCCGCCATGCCGCTACCGGTTATGCCATGGCAGGGGTTTTTGTGGCGCAAATTTCAAAGGACCAATGGCGTGTCGCAGTAACAGGCGCAACAGACTGTGTTTGCCGATGGCAAGAGGCAGAAGCCGCTGCAGGCACTGTGCCAAAAGACTTGAGGTTTGCTCACGATAACGTTCTGGATGACATTCATGCCCCAGCAGCATATCGGACTAACCTGGTCCATATTTTGTATGCCCAAGCCGTCTCTCACTTAGCCTGACTACTGAATTGAACACCATGAGCCAAATATCACTGAATATCAATGGACACGTCCACAACGTAGAGGTGGAAGATCGTGCTTTACTGGCAGATGTTTTACGCGACAATTTGAAACTAACCGGCACGCATGTAGGTTGTGACACCAGCCAATGCGGTTGTTGCACCATCCTCATGAACGGGGACGCAGTCAAATCATGCTCCATGTTGGCGGTCCAAGCCAACGGTGCCCAGATAACGACCATCGAGGGCTTGGCCAATGGCCCTGTCTTGCATCCCATACAAGTTGCGTTTTCGAATTGCCATGCACTTCAATGTGGGTTTTGCACGCCAGGAATGATCATGGCCACAGCGGGCTTGCTTGCAAACAATCCTCAGCCTACAGATGCGCAAATCCATGAAGGCTTGGCCGGTAATTTGTGCAGATGCACGGGTTACATCAACATTGTTGAGTCTGTTAAACAAGCTGCCAAGGTCATGCAGGAGAAACAAGCATGAATGCCCGATTCACGCCCTCACGCCAAGAAGATTTGTCTCTGATTACAGGCAAAGGTCACTTCACCGCTGACCACAATTACCCTGGCATGTTGCACGCTTATGTCATCAGATCCATGCATGCACATGCCCAAATTAAGCACCTCAATTTAGATGCCGTTCGCGCATACCCTGGGGTACGTTGGGTGGCATGCGCTGAAGATTTAAAAGCCTTGGGTGCCGGCACCATTGTGAATGCCATGACGGCCAAAGGCAAAGAGGGTGAAGAGCAAACACTGGCACTCATGCCCCTCTTGGCAGAAGGCACAGTTCGATTTGTGGGTCAACCTGTTGCAATGGTTTTTGCCATATCGGCCCTTTGCGCGCAAGATGCAGCCGAACTTGCTGAAATCGAATACGAAGCTCTTGAGGCCAGTGTCGATCCAGAAAAAACAACGCTCTCATCGTCGGTTCAGTTGCATGCCAATGCGCCTAGAAATGTGTCTTTGCATTTTGCGTCGGGCGATGCAGCGCAAGTTAACGCGGCATTTGCCAAAGCCACTTACGCCAGCCAACTTCGGGTGTTAAGCCAAAGGCTCATGGGCGTTCCCATGGAGCCCAGGGCAGTGGTTGCCATCCATGACGCAGACGCTGGCATCACAACAGTGCACACGCCCCATCAAGGTATTTTAGGGATGCGCAATTTTTTAGCAATGGCATCAGGCGCTGCGCCTGAATCATTGCGCATTGACGCCAACGATGTAGGGGGATCTTTTGGACTGCGCGCCGGACCTTACACCGAGCACGCCACTTTGGTGCTGGCTGCGCGCCACCTTGGCTGTGCAGTCAGCTGGGTTGGTTCTCGAAGCGAAATTTTTCTAAG
>CALCBL010000179.1 GCA_937897495.1 uncultured Burkholderiales bacterium | reverse complement strand
CGACACCTAGGTTGGCCAAGGCATCCGCCCTTTCATTGCCGGGGTCGCCGGCGTGACCCTTGACCCATCGCCAATCAATTTGATGCCCTGAATTTGCAACCAAAAGGTCTAATTTTTGCCATAAATCGGCATTTTTAACGGGTTGCTTGGCGGCGGTTCGCCACCCCCTCGCTTTCCAGCCGTGAATCCACTCGGTAATGCCCTTTCGAACATACTCACTGTCCAAAAACAGTGTGACCTTGCAGGGACGCTTTAAAGCGATCAAGGCCTCGATCACCGCCGTCAACTCCATTCGGTTGTTGGTGGTGTCTAGCTCACCCCCAAATATTTCCCGCACATGCTCGGCGGACCGCATCAGTGCACCCCAGCCCCCTGGCCCAGGATTGCCCTTGCAAGCGCCATCTGTATGAATTTCAACGTGATTCACATTCACTCTTTCTTTGGGCGCCAGCGTCGCCTTGAGTTTGGTTTTGTCGCCGCGCCAATGTAACGGCAGCTTTGGTTTGAGGCCTGCGTTGCTTCCAAGTCGCACCCAAAATACGCCCGCCTGGGACCTTTTTCACAGCCACAATGACGTAGGCCCCGCCCAAAATAGGCCACCAGTTGGCGCCCAATTTGTCCATAAAAGCCCAACGGTCGAACCATTTCGGCTTGTCAAGCGCAGGCCGCCAACACCCAAATTGACTCACTTTGACCTCAAAGCCCAGCAGTCGAAGCCAGTCTCTGAGTCGCCAATAGCCAATCAACTCATCGCAAGCAGGAGAGCTAAGACCCTTAAAACCCCAGCGCCTGTACCATTGAGCGCGCTTGTGGCGCCAACCCCAGAGGCTGGTCGGGTTGAGGCCGGTGATCAGCAAATGGCCCTCAGGCACCAAGACCCGCTCTGCCTCCCGCAAACTGGCATGCGCATCCAAACTTAGCTCCAAGCTGTGCGGCATGACCAACAAATCCAAACTGTCGGCCTTAAATGGCAGCGCGATGCTGTGGGCGGCAAACTGAAAATCTTGCCCCTCTGGCAATGCATGGGTGTCTGACAGGGCCAGCCATTGATGGGGCATGCGATTGGCTCGCAAGCCCTCTAGCTCGGGCATGCCCAATTGAAGTGCGTGGTAGCCAAAGATATCTGCCACCAACGCATCCACCTGAGATTGCTCCCAGCTCAACAAATAAGACCCTGCTGGCGTGGCCAACCATTGACGCCAATCTTGCGCCATTGAAGTGGTTTCTATAATGGACAGAGTCATGAACCTAATACCGCTGCCCGCATTCTCCGATAATTACATTTGGCTGTTGCAACACCAAGGCCTTGCATTGGTTGTTGACCCAGGTGATTCAACGCCGGTTGACAACTGGTTGGCTGCCAACAACCACAAGCTGGATTGCATTTTAGTCACGCATCACCATGGTGATCATACGGGGGGCGTGGCAAAGCTTCAGCACCATTGGGGCGCCAAGGTTTATGGGCCGGCTCACGAAAAATTGCCCTTCGACTTCCAAGCCTTGGTGCAGGGAAACCAATTCAGCTGGCTTGGCTTGAATTTTCAAACCTTGGATGTGCCGGGCCATACCTCGGGACACATCGCTTATTTCGCAGAGCCCGAAGGCCAAGAACCTCTGCTTTTTTGTGGTGACACGCTTTTCTCTGGTGGCTGCGGTCGCTTGTTTGAGGGCACTGCACAGCAGATGCTCGATTCATTGGATCGGTTGGCCGCGTTGCCAGGCACTTCGCGCGTTTGCTGCGCCCACGAGTACACACTGAATCGAGCATCTGCTGT
>CALCBL010000178.1 GCA_937897495.1 uncultured Burkholderiales bacterium | reverse complement strand
AACTGCTACAGCAATCGTGCCGCCTGCCCCAGGTTTTGCTTCGACGATGACGGCCTGTTTTAATCCAGACTGCAGTTTGGAAGCTATTAAACGTGCAAAGCTATCAGTAGGCCCGCCAGGAAACGGGTTAATGATTCGAATTGTTTTATTTGGAAATTCTTGGGCTGATGTTTGGATTGAAAAAAAGCTAAAGCATGCCAAGCTAAGGGCCATTAAATGACGATGCATGAATTTGTCTCCGATACAACTGTCGAGAAATACTCTTGACATCTGGTTGATTTTTTCAACATGATAGATTGCAATCTAATTTTCTTCAACCAGTAATAACCACCAGGCACTACCCTATGGCGCGACTTCCTTACCTCGACGTGACAGATTTGGCACCAGAGCACAAGCACCTGCTTAATCGAAATATCAACTTATTGCGATTGATGAGTCAAAGCCCCAAAGGCGCCACCGCCTTCCACACCATGGGGCAGTATATTAGGCACGAAAGCCCCTTAAATCCTCGACTGCGGGAAATGGCTATTTTGCAAGTTGGATATATGACCCGTTGCGTCTACGAGTACACGCATCACATTAAAATCAGCAGAGACTTTGGTGTAAGTGATGAAGATATTCGTGCCGTTGCCGAAGAAACAAAAGGTCACGCCACCAGCCTTGATGTGCTTACTCAAGCAGTATTACGTGCTGCGCGAGAAATGACTCAAGGTTTCGCAGCAACAGATTCCACATTTGAAGTCCTTAAAGCACATCTTGACAACGAATCTCTGACCGATCTCGTTTTGATTATTTCTTTTTACAACGCAGTAGTTAGATTTTTAGAGACTATGCAAATAGACAACGAACCTGAATATCAAGCACTTTTGGCTGACTTTCCGTTTGATACCAATTGATTCGTTCCGGATTGTTGCCACCAACCACTTCCAGCCAACTCAAAAGATTAATCACTAGGAGTCTATTCAATGACAATTATTTACGAAAAACGCACTTACGATGTCAAAGTCGGGGAGATGCAACAGGTCAAGCAACTTTACTCAACTCTGGGCTGGCCCGCCTTGAGTGCTGGGGGTTTTGACAACAAACTGATTGGTTATTTTGTGAGCGATACAGGCGATCTGCACCAACTCATTCATCTATGGCGCTTTGACAACGACGCCGATCGACGAGACTTTTGGGCAAGGCTTTTCGCTAACGAATCCTTCATAGCTTTCGCTAAACAAATTCGACCTCTCATTCATGCTCAGAACGTTCAGTTGATGCTGGCTGCGCCTTGGGGGCCTCATCCTTGATACAAGCCATCAACAATGAATCAAACGACTGAGTTTCTCATCATTGGTGGTGGCATTGCTGCGGCCTCCACGGCCTATTGGCTTTCTCGAAACGCCCAGGTTTTATTGCTTGAGCAAGAGTCTCAACCGGGCTACCACTCAACGGGGCGTTCGGCCGCATTGTTCATGGAGAGTTACGGCACACCGCAAGTTCGGGCCTTGACCATGGCAAGTCGGGCTTTTTTGCAAGCGCCTCCAGTTGACTTTTCAGATCATCCACTTTTAACCCCCAGAGGCGCCATGATGGTGGCTGAGCATGGGCAAGATGAAATGCTTAGCGCCCATTGGGACGTTTTGCGTCAAGTGACGCAAAAAGGACGCTTGCTCAATACGCAAGAGGCCTGCGAATATGTGCCCGTTCTGAGGTCAGAGAAAATTCTGGGTGGCATCTACGAACCCGACGCGTCTGACATGGATGTCCACAGCATTCATCAAGGCTATTTG
>CALCBL010000177.1 GCA_937897495.1 uncultured Burkholderiales bacterium | reverse complement strand
CGTGCCTTGGTCACTGGAGCAGGCAGGGGGATTGGTATGGCTTCTGCCTTGGCCCTTGCTGAAGCAGGTGCAGATTTGACCTTGGTAGCCAGATCACAACAGGAGCTCGAAGACGTCGCAACCGCAGTTAGAAAACATGGCGTCAATGCGGTCACTGTTTGCTTAGACATTACGGATACAGAAGCCGTTCAATCGGCCATAGGTAAGCTCGAGCCCTATGAAATACTCATCAACAGTGCAGGAACAAACAAGCCTGCTTTATTGACTGATACAAACATGGCAGATATTGACGCGGTCATGAGTCTAAATGTTCGGTCTACTTTTTTGATCACCAGAGAGCTGGTCAAAGGCATGGTGTCTGCTCGTAAGGGTGGCAGCATCGTGACCATTTCTTCACAAATGGGACATGTTGGTGGTATCAAGCGATCGGTTTATTGTGCTTCCAAGCACGCAGTGGAGGGCATGACAAAAGCCTTGGCCTGGGAGCTTGGATCGCATGGCATCCGAGTGAATACGATTTGTCCTACTTTCATTGAAACCAAGATGACAGCACCGATGCTGTCTGATCCAGAGTTTAAGCATTACGTTGAATCTCGAATTGCGCTAGGTCGAATTGGAAAATTAGAAGATTTAATGGGTGCCGTGGTGTTTTTGTGCAGTGATGCCGCCGCCATGGTCACTGGCAGTGCATTAATGGTGGATGGCGGTTGGACTTCTGTATGAAGTTTGGCATGATTGAGGGTATGAAAAATAATATTACCTCTATCGATGTTGCTCGACTGGCCCAAGTGTCGCAATCTGCTGTCAGTCGTACGTTTACGCCAGGCGCCAGTGTTGCCGAGGCAACGCGTGCAAAAGTATTAGAGGCTGCGCTTAGGCTTAACTACCGTCCCAATGCGCATGCTCGAAGTTTGATCACTGGCAAGTCCCGCATCATTGGCCTTGTCTTGTCCTATCTTGAAAATCTTTTTTATCCTGCCGCATTACAGCGTCTCTCGGAAAGGTTGCAAAAAGATGGCTATCACGTGCTTTTGTTTATCAATCAGACATCCAATGCAGATGACCTTGTTACGGAGATTTTGCAATACCACGTTGATGGCATTATTTTGGCAGCAACCACACTGTCCTCCGACCTTGCTAGAAATTGCGCTGATGCCAATATTCCAGTAGTCCTTTTTAACCGGGTCATGGGAAATTCTGGTTCTAGCAATTTGCAGTCCGTGAGTTCTGTGCGGTCTGACAATTTGACTGGTGGAAAAGAAATTGCCAATTTTTTAGTCAAGTCAGGCCATCAACGAATTGCCTACATAGCCGGTAACGAAGAATCTTCTACAAACTTAGAGCGTGAACGCGGTTTTCGCGAAGGTCTTTCCGAAAATGGAACCCACATTTGGGGCCGGGCAACTGGAAATTACGAATTTGCGCAGGCACGACTGGCAACACTTGAGCTGTTCAAACCAGGTCAAGAGCACCCCGATGCAATTTTTGTGGCCAGTGATCACATGGCATTCTCTGTCATGGACACTTTGCGCTTTGAGCTTGGTTTGCGAATTCCAGAAGATGTCTCTGTGGTCGGTTTCGACAATGTGCCGCAGGCTGAATGGGGTGCATACGAATTAACAACGTTTAATCAACCACTTGACCAAATGGTTGAAGCAACGGCCAGTTTGTTGCAAGAACGTTTGTCTGACAAAGAGAAATCAGCAGGTAAAAACATCGTCATTTCTGGCGAATTGATTGTTCGCAAGTCAGTCAAAATCATTCCAGAAAAGCCCGATCAAAAAGTCCTTGCTAAGTCGACACCTAAACCCAAAATTAAAACTTGAACATGAGGGCTGAATGATTAAAGGATTTGACGCTGAATTTAGCAATTTAGACCACTACATTCGGGTCATTACCGACCGGATATGGGAGGGGCGTCGAATTGACGATATCAATCGTTACTATTCATCCGATTGTGCTGTTGAAACGCCTTCCAGCGTCAGCGTTGGGGCAAAGGCTGTCATCGATGGAACCATCGCTACATTGAATGCTTTTCCCGACAGAAGGTTGTTGGCAGAAGACATTATCATTTCAGGCAGTAGCGAAGGTGCTTATTTGTCTTCGCATCGAATTTTTAGTCCTATGACACATGCCGGTGCAGGTGTTTTTGGTACACCTAGCCACCGAACAATTTATGCACGAACCATTGCAGATTGTGTGTGCATCAACAATAAAATTGTTCATGAATGGTTGGTGCGAGATCAAGCGGCT
>CALCBL010000176.1 GCA_937897495.1 uncultured Burkholderiales bacterium | reverse complement strand
CAGGGTTGCTGGCTTTCAAACTCTCGTAATCGATGCCCAAACGAAACTTCACATCAGGCCTGAAGTTTTCAACCACCACGTCGGCTTTTTCAATTAATTTCTTGAGCAGTTGAATGCCTTCAGGCTCTTTTAAATTGAGTGTGATCGAGCGTTTGTTTCTGTGGGTGTATTGGTAGTCTGAGCCTTCTTGCCCGCCCAAGGTGTCGTCGCCGCGCATGTGTTCGGGCATTTGCACTTGAACCACATCGGCGCCCCAATCGGCCAATTGACGACACGCGGTAGGTCCGGCTCTGACTTGCGTCAGGTCAATCACTCGGAATCTGGCCAGGGCAGCGGAGGCGGGTTGGTGGGGCATGTTCTAAGTTTTCTAAATGTAGCAAGCAAGATGTTGAGGATCATGCCAGTGTGAGTTCTTTGGCAATGGCGGTAAGGCCATCCATCGATCTGCTCTCTGCCTTTAAAGTTTTGGCATTTTCAATGTGCGAGAAATTTCGTTTCATTGAAGCAAAATAAGTTGGATCGTAGTGCATCGTCAAAAGTTCACGCACGACGATGTCAATTTGCCCCTGTGCAATGTGTGATTGCCAAGTTTCAACCTGCTGCTTGCCTCTAATGGCCACCAGCGCATCCAATCTGCTTGAAAACAAGCTGGGGTCTTTGACAAAAAATTCGTAATCTTCCAGCAGCAGTTTCACGCGCTCGTCGTCCGACAATTCAAGTTGATAACACTGTCCTGATCGAACTGCCACAATCAATGATTCGGGCACGGCCAGGTTGCCCACCTTGCGGCTTTCAGATTCCACATAAACAGGTTGGGAGGGGTCCATTTGGCGCAGGGCATCCCAAATCAGAGTGTCAAAATTCTTTTGGCTAGGCTGTGGTTCTCCTGGAATAAAGCCCAAGACAGAACTCCTGTGATTGGCCAAGCCTTCTAAATCTAAAACTTGTGCGCCTTGGGCCTTCAAACAATGCAAAAGCCTTGTTTTGCCAGAGCCCGTGGGCCCGCAAATGACGCGCCACTGGATGCGTTCAGCCAAAGGTGGAATAGCCGTCACCAATTCACTGCGAAAGGCTTTGTAGCCCCCTTCAATGATGGCCACCTTGAAGCCAATTTGTCCCAAGATAAGTGCCAAGGAACCACTGCGTTTGCCACCGCGCCAGCAATAAACCAGAGGCTGCCAGTCCTTGGGCAAGTCAATGACGTGCTTCTCAATGTGCTTCGCAATATTGGCTGCCACCAGGCCTGCGCCTTTTTTCTTCGCCTCAAAAGAGCCAACCTGCTTGTACAGAGTGCCGATCTCTATGCGTTGTTCGTTGTCCAGTGAAGGCCAATTTAAAGCGCCTGGCAAATGATCCAGTGCAAACTCGTCTTCACTTCTGGCGTCAATGATGGCGCTGTAGCCACCTGCTTGTCCTATCGGCACAGACATGCGGGCCATGGCGTCTTTAGCACTAACTGGGTTCACGTTCACAAAACGCCTTTCATTGGAAGTGCCTTGATTATGGCAAACCCGACTTGGAGAGCTTTGGATTTGTGGGAACAATGAACCCATGTCCAGTGCCTTGCGGTTCTCGAAATCGAAAGGCACTATTTTTGAACGAACTGAGGTTTAGCCATGACACATCGACGTTTTGCCATTTTGAAGCTTGCCACCTTGGGCTTAAGCCTGTCTTTTGCAGGCCTGGCCTTGGCGCAAGAGAAGTTTCCATCCCGCCCGGTCACAATTGTGGTGCCACAGGCGGCCGGTGGTGCCAATGACGCCATTGCGCGTGTCGTTGCTCAAAAGCTTTCAGAACAATGGGGCCAGACGGTGCTGGTTGAAAACCGGCCCGGTGCAGGTGGCAATGTGGGAACGGCCTTTGCTGCCAAAGCCAAGAATGACGGTTACACCCTGTTGGTCAACGCAGACAGTGCGCAGGTGATCAATCCTGCTTTGTATGCCAAAACAGGATTTGATCCTGTCAAAGACTTTGACCCCATTGCCCCCTTGGCAAAAGCTGGCTATGTGTTGGTGGCCAACCCCAGTTTTCCTGGCAACAATGTGGCAGAGCTGGTTGCTTTGGCCAAGTCCAAGCCGGGCGCGTTGTCCATTGCTTCTGCGGGCAATGGCACATTGAACCATTTGATTGGCGAGATGCTACAAAAGGCCACCGACATTCAGCTTCAGCACATTCCTTACAAAGCTGCGGCTGCGGCTGCTACCGATGTGGTGGGAGGTCAAGTGCCGCTGTCTGTGCAAAGCATGCCTTCCTCCATTGCATTTATCCGTGCTGGCAAACTCAAGGTCTTGGGCGTTGTGAATGAAAAACGCCTTGCTGCCTTGCCCGACTCGCCCACCATTGGCGAGACGGTGCCTGGTTTTGGCGCCACACCTTGGTATGGCATGTTTGCGCCAGCAGGCACACCCAAAAACATCTTGCTTCAAATTCAAAATGATGTGGCCAAGGCCTTGGATGCCAAAGATGCGCAGGATCGCTTGGCCACGCTAGGTTGCGAGCCTTTCAAGGGCACGGGCGATCAGCTTGCCCAAATTGTGAAGTCTGACTTGGTGCGCTGGGCGAAACTTGTGAAAGATTCTGGCGCCAAGATTGATTGACCTTGTTGCTTGACCTCGACTACACCCCGCCGTGGGGGTGGGTCGGGTCAATCCAAAGCACGTTTTCTGGTTTTTCGATGGGTTCAATGTCTAGGTTGACAGAGACAGCCTGTCCATCGCTTCGGCACAGCACACATTCCAAAACCTCGGTGGCGCTGGCATTGATTTCTTGATGTGGCACATAGGGTGGCACGTAAATGAAATCGCCTGGGCCCGCTTCTGCGGTGAACTCCAAATGATCGCCCCAACGCATGCGGGCGCGTCCTTTGATCACATAAATGACGCTTTCTAGGGGGCCGTGGTGGTGCGCCCCAGTTTTGGCGTTGGCATGAATGGTGACAGTGCCTGCCCAGAGTTTTTCAGCGCCAACTCTTGCAAAGTTGATGGCAGCTTTTCTGTCCATGCCGGGGGTCGATGGCACATTGCCGTCTAATTGGTTGCCCGGTACAACACGTACACCTTGATGTTTCCAATCCGTTGGTTTTGCGTGGTCTGAATGATCATGGCTGTGATTTGTCATGTTAACTACCTGTTATTTATCTTATTGTTTACCAACTATAGGTTGCATGACAATAGGTTAAGAGAGGGTTGAAAGAATTTGCCTAATTTTGCGTCACATTTTGTGTGTTTGTACAGTCATTATGGTGGGCTTATCGCAAATTGAGGTAGTCTGACATTTTTGAGTTCCTTTAAAAGATGATGTCCAGACAAGCCGCTATCCAAAGAGCCGTCGCAGAATTTGACAGTGGTTCATTTCAGCAAGTGCTCCGCCAAAGAATTGCCAGGCCCACTGAAAGTCAAAATCCAGCCAGATCGGCTGAACTCTTGGCTTATTTGACGGAGGACCTGCAACCCGCACTCCATGCCATGGGCTTTGCGTGCCGCCTCATAGAACATCCCAAAGCGAAAGCACCCTTTTTATTTGCTGAACGCCTTGAATCGCCAGACTTGCCCACCGTGCTTGGCTATGGCCACGGCGATGTCATTCGGGGGCTTGAGCCGGAATGGCGTGAGGGCTTGTCACCCTGGGCTTTGACCGAATTAGAAGGCCGTTGGTACGGTCGCGGCATTGCTGACAACAAGGGCCAACACTCGGTCAACCTGCAGGCCATGGCCTGTGTTCTGGCTGAGCGAGGTTGCTTAGGTTTCAATGCCAAATTCATCATCGAAATGGGCGAGGAAACAGGGTCGCCAGGCCTTCAAGATGTCTGCGCAGAGTATGCGGAACTGTTGAAAGCAGATTTGTTGATTGCGTCTGATGGGCCGCGACTCAGAGCAGACCGTCC
>CALCBL010000175.1 GCA_937897495.1 uncultured Burkholderiales bacterium | reverse complement strand
CCGAGTGACGCAACTTGCCGATGTACTCGGACACTTTGCCGCCAGGCAATTGGCCGCCCTCGCCAGGCTTGGCACCTTGCGCCATCTTGATCTGAATTTGATCGGCACTGTGCAGGTATTCGGCTGTGACACCAAAGCGGCCGGAAGCCACTTGCTTGATCTTGGAGCGCAGCGAATCGCCGGCCTCGAGTGGCATGTCAACTTCTACTTCTTTGTCGCCAATCACGCTCTTCAAAGTCTCGCCCTTTTTAATCGGGATACCCTTGAGTTCGTTGCGATAGCGCGCAGAGTCTTCACCGCCTTCACCGGTGTTGCTTTTGCCGCCAATGCGGTTCATGGCCACAGCCAATGTAGCGTGTGCTTCTGTGGAGATGGAGCCCAAAGACATGGCGCCTGTCGCAAAGCGTTTGACGATTTCGCTGGCGGGTTCTACTTCATCAATCGAAATGGCTTTAGCAGGATCGATCTTGAATTCGAACAAACCGCGCAGTGTCATTTGACGCTTGGTTTGGTCGTTGATGATTTGTGCGTATTCTTTGTACGTGGTCCAGTTGTTGGCACGGGTGCTGTGCTGCAACTTGGCAATGGCATCGGGCGTCCACATGTGCTCTTCACCACGTGCACGCCATGCGTATTCACCGCCGGCATCGAGCATGGAGGCCAACACAGGGTCGTTGCCAAACGCGGCTTTGTGCATGCGCAAAGTTTCTTCTGCAATTTCAAAAATGCCGATGCCTTGAACACGGGTGGGCGTGCCGGTGAAATACTTGTTCACAGTTTCCGTGTTGATGCCGATGGCTTCAAACAACTGCGCACCGCAATATGACATGTAGGTGCTCACGCCCATCTTCGACATGATCTTGGACAGGCCTTTGCCCACCGCCTTCACATAGTTGTAGATGGCTTTGTCGGCCGACAAATCACCTGGCAACTCTTTGTGCAAAGCCTGCAATGTTTCCATGGCCAGGTAAGGGTGAACGGCTTCTGCGCCGTAACCTGCCAACACGGCAAAGTGATGCACTTCGCGTGCTGTACCCGTTTCAACCACCAAGCCGGCAGTGGTGCGCAAACCTTCGCGCACCAAGTGCTGGTGAATGGCCGACAGCGCCAGCAAAGCGGGAATGGCCACTTGCGTGGGCGATACACCGCGGTCGCTGATGATCAAAATGTTGTGGCCGCCTTTGATGGCGTCGACCGCTTCAGCGCAAAGTGATGCTAACTTGGCTTCGACACCTTCGCTGCCCCAAGCTGCTGGATAAGTGATGTCCAGCATGGCGCTTTTGAACTTGCCCTGCGTCGAAAGTTCAATATTGCGCAACTTGGCCATGTCTGAAAAGTCGAGCACAGGCTGGCTCACTTCCAAGCGCATCGGTGGGTTCACTTGGTTGATGTCGAGCAAGTTGGGTTTGGGGCCAATGAAGGACACCAAGGACATCACGATGGCTTCGCGAATGGGGTCGATGGGCGGGTTGGTGACCTGTGCAAACAACTGCTTGAAGTAGTTGTAAAGCGGTTTGTTTTTGTCGGACAAAACAGCCAAGGGGCTGTCATTGCCCATGGAGCCCAAGGCTTCTTCACCGGCTTGCGCCATGGGGGCTAACAAGAACTTGATGTCTTCTTGGGTGGTGCCAAAAGCTTGTTGCAAGTCGAGCAATGTTTCGTTGGACGCAGGCGCTGTGGCTGTGGACTCTTTCACGTCATCCAATTTGATGCGCAAGTTTTCAATCCACTGCTTGTAGGGCTTGCTGCTGGCCAGGTTTGACTTCAGTTCTTCGTCGTCGATCATGCGACCTTGTTCCAAATCAATCAGGAACATCTTGCCGGGTTGCAGGCGCCATTTGCGCACAATTTTGCTTTCTGGAATGGGCAACACGCCGGTCTCTGACCCCATGATCACCATGTCATCGTCGGTGATGCAATAGCGCGAAGGACGCAAACCATTGCGGTCCAGAGTGGCGCCAATTTGACGGCCATCGGTAAACACAATCGAGGCCGGGCCGTCCCAAGGCTCGAGCATGGCGGCATGGTATTCATAAAACGCTTTGCGGCGCTCGTCCATGGTGTTGTGGTTTTCCCAAGGCTCGGGAATCATCATCATCACAGCTTGGCTGATGGGGTAGCCGGCCATGGTCAGCAACTCTAAACAGTTGTCAAAAGTGGCCGTATCTGATTGGCCTGCAAAACTGATGGGGTAGAGCTTTTGCAAGTCGTCGCCCAGCACAGGTGAAGACATCACGCCTTCACGCGCCTTCATCCAGTTGTAGTTGCCCTTGACGGTGTTGATTTCACCGTTGTGCGCTACGTAGCGATAAGGGTGCGCAAGGGGCCACTCTGGGAAGGTGTTGGTTGAGAAACGTTGGTGCACCAAGCCGAGTGCAGACACACAACGCTCATCTTCCAAATCACGGAAGTAGGTGCCAACTTGATCGGCCAACAGCAAGCCTTTGTACACCACCGTACGGCTGGACATGCTGGGAATGTAGTACTCGTTGCTGTGCTTCAAATGCAGATTTTGAATGGCAGCACTGGCAGTCTTGCGAATGACGTAGAGCTTGCGCTCCAAGGCATCTTGCACAATCACATCGGCACCACGGCCAATGAAAATCTGCTTGAGCACAGGTTCTTTTTCGCGCACCGTGGGTGACATCGGCATGTCGCGGTTCACTGGCACATCGCGCCAGCCCAACAACACCTGACCTTCGGCTTTGACAGCGCGCTCAAGTTCTTGTTCGCAAGCCATGCGGGAGGCATGTTCCTTCGGCAAAAACACCATGCCCACGCCGTACTCACCTTGCGAAGGCAATGTCACACCTTGCTTGGCCATCTCTTCACGGTAGAGCGCATCAGGCAACTGAATCAAGATGCCTGCGCCATCGCCCATCAACTTGTCTGCACCCACCGCACCCCGATGGTCCAAGTTTTCAAGAATCTTCAATGCTTGCGTCACGATGGCATGCGTTTTAGCGCCCTTGATATGGGCCACAAAGCCCACACCACAAGCGTCGTGCTCTTGAGAAGGGTCATACAGACCGGTTTGTTGCAAAGCTAATTTTTCGGCAGCCGAAGTCATGGCGCACTCCTAGAGATATTTCGCGGGAATAAGAGCATATTGCATCGCACCAAAAATGCCAAGAAAATTAATTGGGGTCAGATCAACATTAATTTGATCTATTTTGAAAAATCAATTAATTGGGGACAGATCAAAATAGGCTTAAAAATAACTACTAAGTATGAAATTTCAGCTCAAATTCAGGGCTTTTTGAAAGGCCTGCCAGCCTTTTGCGGCAGGATTTGACGCTGGGTGCTCTTTTCCAATGACCTTAAAAAGTCAGGGCGCCCCACCACGCGCCCCTTCAAGGCCGACTCAGTCAGGGCTTTTTGAGTGGCCGCAGACAAACCCCCAGC
>CALCBL010000174.1 GCA_937897495.1 uncultured Burkholderiales bacterium | reverse complement strand
GCAAGGGTACCAATTCAAAAAAGTCCAAATCAATCTCGTGGTTCCGACTTAAGAACTTAGGATCAATAACCGCCATTTCTTCAATGCGCGTGTTCATTTCACGAAAGTGATTGGAGGCATCACTGCCAGAGTCTTTGAGTTGCCGCTTGTATTCGGGTAACAAGGGGCATGCGGCATCAAAGTAGTATTTTTGAAGCTGTGGATCAAATGACAAGGGGTACAACTGACAACTCAAGGGTTTACGATCGCCCAAGCTACATCCCTTATCGCCCAAATGTTCACATTGATCTTCAATGCACAAATGGCGAAACACCTTGGTTTCTTGCTGAGTGAGTGTAATTTCAAGCGTTCCAAAGCCTGAATCGACATTGCAACAACTCTGACACTTAGCGCAATGATCAAAAAGCAAGCAAAAGCCCTCAGGTCAAACGGATTGAATTTTTGCATTATGTATCAATGATGGCACTCAATACAAGAAACGAAAACGAGATAACTTTGCTTCCAAGTTGACTCACCTTAAAATCTGTACAGTTTCAAGCACTGAATGGTTTTCACATGAAGCATCACGCAATTCGAATGGCGGCGGTCGACACCCCCATCATCCCCACCATTGCCGCATTTGTGCGCAACAATCCAGGCACCATTTCTTTGGGTCAGGGCGTTGTCAATTATGGTCCTCCACCGCAAGCCATTGCGGCTCTGCCCAGCCTGATGGGCGACGGCAGCCTGCATAAATACCTTGGCGTCAGCGGCCACCCTGGGTTGATTGAAACCATTCACAACAAACTGGCACAAGAAAACCAAATCAAACTTGACACACAAGCCATGGTGATGGTCACTGCGGGCAGCAACATGGCTTTCTTAAACTCTGTTTTAGCAGTGGCCGACCCAGGTGATGAGTTCATCTTGCCCATGCCGTTTTATTTCAATCAAGAAATGGCCATTCGCATGTGTGGCTGCATTCCAGTGCCCGTGCCCACCCACCCAGACTGGAGCCTCGATGTGGAGGCAATGGCCGCGGCCATCACGCCGCGCACCCGAGCTATTTTGACGGTCTCGCCCAACAACCCCACGGGTGCTGTTTATTCAGAAGCATCTTTAAGGGCTGTCAATGCCCTTTGCGCACAGCATGGGCTCTATCACTTTAGCGACGAAGCCTACGAGTATTTCACTTATGAGGGCGTCAAGCACTTTTCACCCGCCAGCATTCCGGGCGCCATGAAACACACCTTGTCGTTTTTCTCCATGTCTAAAAACTATGGCATGGCCAGTTGGCGAGTAGGCTACGTGGTATTTCCCGCCAACTTGTTTGATGCCATGAACAAGGTGCAAGACACCAACCTCATTTGCGCGCCGATGCCATCACAGTTGCTGGCCTTAGAGGCTTTAAAGCTAGGACGGAACTGGGTTGAGCCCAAGGTCAAAGCTCTGAGCGAAGTACGCCAAACTGTCTACAAAGCGCTAGAGGGTTTAGGCGAACTGGTTCAGTTTCCTCAGACGCAAGGTGCTTTTTATGTGCTTATGAAACTGCCCGGATTGGCTGAAGGTATTCAAGCCATTGAGTTCAATCGCTTCATGACAGAAAAATTCAAAGTCGCGTCTATTCCAGGCTTTGCATTTGGTCTGACCAACACGCAAGAGGCCAACTATCAACGTTTGTCTTACGGCGCCTTAGAGGCCGCCAGCGTGGCTGAGGGCGTACAAAGGTATGTCGCTGCCGTGAAAGACTGGTACGGCGCCTAAATAGGCCTGCTTTGAAGATCTATTGAAGCCCACCCTTGAGGGCGTCGGGCACTGGCAAAGGCAGTACATCAATGCCCTCATCCAGCAGTTCTTGTGTTTCTTCGAATGAAGCATTGCCGCGAATATTTCTTTCTGCCGATTCACCGTAGTGCATCTTTCGCGCTTCCTCAGCAAAGTTTTTGCCGACATCCTCGGTATTGGCCATCACCTGTTTAACCATTTTCATCCATGCTGCTTGCATGAGTTGCATGGATTCAGGATTGGCATGCGCCACAGGCAAATTGCTTAAATTAGCAGCGTCAGTTGTGGGATTTGTGATGGCTGGCAAATGAGACGCTGCGTCAACACTTTGGCCACCCGCATCGTCATGTTCATGAGAGGCTTCAGACTTCAACTGCTGAGGTGCAGTGGCGCCAAAATTCAAGCGGGGCGCCGAGGGCAATTTGCGTACCTCGGCGTTCGCACACAGAGGGCAAGCCACCAATCCCCTTTCACGCTGCGACTGGTAGTCTTCTTCTGAACCAAACCAGCCTTCGAAGGTGTGCATGCTTGCGCACTGGAGATTAAGGACTTTCATGCGAGCCTCTCAGCACCACCAAAACGGACTTGCAGCCACTGC
>CALCBL010000173.1 GCA_937897495.1 uncultured Burkholderiales bacterium | reverse complement strand
GCCAATGGCTTCACGGAAGCGGGCAGGTCGTCGTAAGAGATTTGAGAAAGTCGTTCGTTCATGATTAAATTTTAGGCACTCACTAAATTGGCAGTGGGAGGATAAACCCGTGGTTCTAGTTGCTTGGGGGTGAGGGCTTTGCTTCAAATCCCATGCAAGGGCGACCATCTGAATTCATCACCTGAATGCTAGGCAAGACTTGAGACTTGAAGCCAAGCAATTTGCACGAGTAGGGCATTTTGGGATCCCAACTGGTGGCAAAGTGCTTGCACCGCCAGCAATTCACTTGATCTAAAAAGGGTGGAGGTGTAGCCACTGTATTTTTTCATTCGTTTGTTCTGCCGCATCATAAACAAAAACAACACAGAAGGTGATATGTGTTTTGAACGCAAGGGCATGGACGGCAGGGTTATTGAGATTCTATTAATATCTTTTCACAAGGATGCAAAATGGACTTACATCAAAATTCAGTAGAAATAGACCCCCGTATTTACTCGCTCTACGACGAGTACTGCCATGGCGCCATGGACCGAAGGGAATTTTTGGCCAAAGCCAGTGCCTTGGTGGTGGGTGGTATGGCCATGGCGCAGGCCCTGTTTCCAAGGTATGCCAATGCGCAAATTATTTCTTTCACAGATCCTCGCATCAAAGCCAGTTATGTGAAATATGCATCGCCAGGCGGTAGTTCTGGCGAAATGAGGGGTTATTTGGTGCAGCCTGTTTCGGCCGCCCCTTCAAAATTTCCGGCTGTGCTGGTCATTCATGAGAATCGTGGTTTGAATCCCTACATTGAGGATGTGGCCAGACGCTTAGCAGCTGCAGGATTTTTGGCTTTGGCACCTGATGGCTTGTACCCAGTGGGTGGCTATCCTGGCAATGACGAGGATGGAAAAAAACTGCAGGATGGACTCTCGCGATCAAAGCTGAAAACAGACATGTTGAACGGTGCCGTATTTTTAAAAAATCATGTGCTTTCTTCAGGCAAGTTGGGCATCACTGGTTTTTGTTGGGGTGGCGGCATGACCAATGCTTTGGCGGCTGAAATGGGCGATGCAGTTCAGGCGGGCGCCCCTTACTATGGCGAGCCTGCAGCCTCTGAGAATGTGGACAAAATCAAAGCGGAGTTGGTGATACATTTTGCAGAAAATGACCCTCGTATCAACACCACTTGGGCGGCTTATGAAAGCGGGTTAAAGACTCACGGCGTTAAATCTCAAGCGCATTTTTATGCGGGCACGCAACACGGATTTCACAACAATTCAACACCTAGGTTCAATCAGGCAGCCGCAGATTTGTCTTGGAGCCGCACACTCGAATTGTTCAATCGTACTTTGAAGACTTAAGCCTGTGAAAATTGATCCAGCTCGGGTTGATAAAGAGCCGCTGGTTTGAGGCAAAATCACGTTTTTAAACATTCACTGAAAACAACATGCAGCCCTTTCACCTGGCATTTCCCGTCACATCCTTGGCCAAAGCCAGAGCCTTTTATGGTGACCTGTTGGGCTGCCCTGAGGGCCGCTCCAGTGACGAGTGGATTGATTTCAATTTTCACGGCCACCAAATTGTGGCTCACCTCAGTCCTTCAGAGGCAGGTCATCACAACACCAGCGCTGTAGATGGCGACAATGTGCCTGTGCGGCATTTTGGCTTGGTCATGGAAATGGGGCAGTGGGAGGCGCTTGCAGACAAATTGAAAAAGGCGGGCACTCAGTTTGTCATTGAGCCGCACATTCGCTTTAAAGGCCAAGTCGGTGAGCAAGCCACCATGTTTTTCTTAGACCCCTGTGGCAATGCCGTGGAATTCAAAGCATTTGCAAACCCTGCCAGTTTGTTTGCCAAATAGGCCAGAGCAGACAAACCACTCAAATTACATTCTTTC
>CALCBL010000172.1 GCA_937897495.1 uncultured Burkholderiales bacterium | reverse complement strand
ATGTCTGCATCAGAAGACAAACCTTGAATTCGGCTCTTGATCAGCTCAGAAATTTCTGCTGGATTGAGTTGCATGACTCTTTCCTTCTTTCTTTAAATAGATCTGGGCTCTCGCTGCATCAAGCAGTGAGAGCCGCTTTCATTTGTTCCAGACGGGCCTTGACGGAAGTGTCTAGCACCTCGTCCCCCACGACCACGCGAACGCCACCAATCAGTGACGCATCGATCACAACGCTGACGTTGAGTTTGCGGCCAAAGCGTTTTTCAAGTGTTCCAGACAGATCAGCCAAAGCGGCTGCATCGATGGGGAAAGCACTGTGAACGATCGCATCGGCTGTGCCGCCTTGTGCATTTTTCAATGCGCGAAATTGGCTGGCAATTTCGGGCAAAGCCACAAGTCGGTGGTTTTCAATGGCCAAACGCAAAAAGTTTTGGGCTGCTGCTGGCAACGTGGTTTTCACGACGCCAGAAATCAACTCGAACACTTGCGCGTCGGACACCTTGGGGTTTTCAGAGAATTGCAACAGTTGCGAGTTGCTCGCAACTGCGGCAAGCTCGTCGAGCCAAGCTGCAGTACCCGCGAGGTCAGCTGATTGCGCTTTGAAAAGCGCATCAGCATACGGGCGGGCGATGGTTGCAAGTTCTGCCATGGTCTTCTCGGGCTGTTAAGTTTTACAGCTCGGTCTTCAGACGGCTCAACAGATCAGCGTGAACACCGGCATTGACTTCCTTGCGGAGAATCTGCTCGGCGCCCTTCACAGCCAATGCCGCAACTTGCTCGCGCAAAGTTTCACGGGCATTCACCGTTTGTTGCTCTGCTTCAGCTTTGGCTGCAGCAATGATCTTGTTGCCTTCTTCAGTGGCACGGGCTTTGGCTTCTTCGATGATCGTCAAAGCACGGCGCTCGGCGTCAGCCAAGCGAATAGCCGTTTCGTTGCGTGAGGTGGCCAATTCGGCATCGACGCGCTGGTTGGCAGCGGCGAGTTCTGATTTGGCTTTGTCAGCAGCGGCAAGGCCGTCGGCGATTTTTTGAGCTCGTTCATCCAATGCGGCTGCAAGGGGTGGCCACACGAATTTCATCGTGAACCAAACCAAGATTGCAAAAACAATGGCTTGAACAAACAGCGTTGCATTGATGCTCACGGCAACACCTTTCTTATGGTTGTTGCAGGAATTACTTCAGAACAAACGGGTTCGCGAAAGCGAACATCATGGCGATACCAACGCCAATCAGGAAGGCCGCGTCGATCAAACCAGCCAACAAGAACATTTTGGTTTGAAGTTCGTTCATCAACTCGGGTTGACGAGCAGCTGCTTCGAGGTATTTGCTGCCCATGATGCCGATACCGATACAAGCGCCAATCGCGCCCATGCCAATGATGAGACCAGATGCCAGTGCGACGTAACCGAGGACGTGTTCCATTTAATTGCTCCTATGGATGATAAAAAAAAGTGAAGAAAAAACCTGAAATAGATGCTCAATGAGCATCGTGCGCTTGACCGATGTAGACCAGGGTCAACATCATGAAAATGAAGGCTTGCAAAGCTACGATCAAGATATGGAAGACGGCCCAAATAGAGCCGGCGATCACATGACCAATTGGCAACAAAATGCCAGTCAATGACATGGCGGCTGTGCCACCCATCAAAGCGATCAACATGAAAATCAGTTCGCCGGCATACATGTTGCCGAAGAGTCGCATGCCGTGGGACACGGTTTTGGCGACGAATTCAATCATTTGGAACACAAAATTGAAGGGCCACAAAATGGG
>CALCBL010000171.1 GCA_937897495.1 uncultured Burkholderiales bacterium | reverse complement strand
GGCTGAAGTTCCTTTTTCAGGCTGAACCTGATTCGGAATGGCCGTTGATATGTGCCCTTGTGCCAGTGCTTCAAAGGGGCTTAATTGGTTGGCCAACATGCGAACCAAGTTGGCAGAAACATAGTCCACGATTTGTCCGCCGCCAGCCGATCCGCCTAGCGTGACCAATTGACCTGCCTCGTCAAAAACCATGGTGGGTACCATGGACGTAACAGGTCTTTTTCGGGGCTCCATTTTGTTGGGTGCTATTTCGCCTGGTTTGGGCGATGTGGTGAAGTTGGTCATGGCATTGTTCAACACATAACCTTGCACCAAGATGCGCGAACCAAAATTCAAATTGTTGGTGGTGCTCATGCTGACTGCGTTGCCTTGTGCATCCACCACTGCCAATTGGCTGGTTGCATCGGAGCTGGGTGCTGCTGAAGCTTGTGCCATGGACTGCTCTGATGCCTCAGCCAACAAGGCTTCTGGCTGTCCTGGTGAATAACTGGGCAGGGTGTTGGTTTGAATCAGGGCAGCGCGTTGCTTGACGTAAGCCGGACTGACCAATGCCTTGGCTGGCACTTTGAAAAATGCAGGGTCTGCCACATAACGATGCCTGTCAACTTGCGCTAATTTGCCGGCCTCGGCAAAGGCATGAGCAAACTCGGGCTGGTTAAAGTCAGTGCCCAAGCTGGATTTTTCCGACAACATTTGCAGCACCTGAAGAACCACCACGCCGCCAAATGAAGGCGGTGCCATCACGCAAACTCTGTAACGCAGGTAGGGACCACAAAGGGGTTCACGTTCTTCGACTGGGTAGCTTTTTAAATCTTCTTCTGTCATCAGAGACGGCTTGTAGCCCTTTTGAACGGCAGCCAAAAAGTCTGTGCTGGCACCATCAGCCCAAATTGCGGAGGGACCTTTAAGGGCGATGCTTTGAAGCGTCTTGGCATAGTCGGGGTTGACAATGAGCGTGCCCACAGGCTTTACTTTTTGAGCATCGTCAAAATACAAAGCCAACATATCGGCGTGATCTTTGGCGGCTGTTGGCGCTGACAAAATTTGATGCATATAGGCCGGCATGGGAAAGCCCTTGCTGGCGGCCTCTATGGCCGGGACAAACAACGCTGGCCAGGTCAATTTGCCAAATTTAGCGTGCGCTTTGGCTAACAAGGGCAGGGTGCCTGGAACGCCTGCACTCCGACCGCCACGGCCCATTGAGGCAGAGGGAAGTTGACTCCCATCTACATCGGTGATGAGGGAGGCTGTCGTTTTTTGAGGAGAAATGGCAAGGCCATCTAGGCTGGTCAGTGATTTTTGAGCGGCATCCCAATGCATCAAGAAAGTGCCGCCACCTAAGCCAGACGATTGGGACTCAACCAGCCCCAGCATCAGTTGCGCTGCAATGGCTGCATCTATCG
>CALCBL010000170.1 GCA_937897495.1 uncultured Burkholderiales bacterium | reverse complement strand
TGCAGATGCCACCCTTGCTGCAGGCGGCCGCGTGGTGGGCGTCATACCGCGCGCCCTGGTTGAAAATGAATGGGCCCACACCGGCTGCACCGAATTGCATGTGGTTGAAACCATGCACGATCGCAAAAGAATGATGGCAGAACGCGCCGATGCATTCATTGCATTGCCGGGTGGCATCGGCACCTTTGAAGAGTTTTATGAAGTTTGGACCTGGCGCCAGCTGGGCTACCACAACAAGCCCATTGGCCTGCTTAACCTGAATGGTTTCTACAACCCTATGCTGGCTTTTTTAAGCAGCGTGGTGCAGCACCAGTTCATAGGGCCATGGCAAATGGATTTAATCCAAACCGACAGCGACGCTCATAAATTGTTGCCCAACTTGATTCAAGCTGCAGGCATGCCAACGCCGTTCTTGAGCCAGGCCATTTAGAACATTGGCGCTTAAACAGCGTCGTCGTCAACTTCGCCTGTGCGAATGCGAACGACTCGCTCGACTGAAGTGATGAAGATTTTGCCATCGCCAATTTTGCCTGTGCGAGCGGCTTTCACAATGGCGTCAACGCAGTTCTCTACGTCGCCATCTTTAACGGCCACTTCAACTTTCACCTTGGGCAAAAAATCGACCACATACTCGGCACCGCGGTACAGTTCTGTGTGGCCTTTTTGACGACCAAATCCCTTGACTTCCGTCACAGTGAGTCCTGTCACGCCACATTCAGCAAGTGCTTCACGCACTTCTTCGAGTTTGAAGGGTTTGATGATGGCTGTGATTTGTTTCATGAGTCAGGTCCAGTCTGAAAAAATTAAGCTCGAAATCGATTGGTAATAGGATAACGCCAATCTTTGCCAAAACTGCGGTGTGTGACACGAATTCCCACAGGAGATTGTCGGCGCTTGTACTCGTTGAGTTTAATCAGCCGGGTGACTTTTTCAACGTCTGAGCGATCAAAACCATCTGCCACCAAGGCCTGGATGCCTTCGTCGTTCTCCATGTACCTTTGAACGATGGCATCTAAGACTTCATAAGGTGGCAAACTGTCTTGGTCTTTTTGGTCCGCCCTCAATTCAGCGCTGGGCGGGCGCGTGATGATTCTCTCGGGTATGGGATTGCGGCCCGTGCCATAAGGATCATTGTGATTGCGCCACTGGGCCAACTTGAAGACTTGTGTTTTGACAACATCTTTGATGACCGCAAAACCGCCAGCCATGTCGCCATACAAGGTGCAATACCCAGTGGCCATTTCACTCTTGTTGCCCGTTGTCAGCACAATGGCGCCCGTTTTATTGGACATGGCCATGAGCAGCGTGCCGCGAACACGCGCCTGAATATTTTCTTCCGTGGTGTCTTCTGCCAAACCTTTGAATTGGTCTGACAAAGCCAATTTGAAGCCCTCAAACAATGGCGCAATGGCGATTTCGTCGTAACGCACACCCAGGCGTTTAACCATCTCTCGGGAATCGATCCAACTGATGTCAGCGGTATACGGCGACGGCATCATGACCGCATGAATGTTGTCTGCACCCAAGGCGTCAACGGCCAGCGCCAGCACCAATGCGGAGTCAATGCCACCCGATAGGCCCAAGATGGCACCCGGAAAACCGTTCTTGCCTAAATAGTCGCGAATGCCCAAAACCAAGGCGTGCCAAAGGTCTTCTTCCCAAGAGTTGCTTGCAGACACCTCGGTACCTGAAATTTGCAGGCCCTCAGAACCTTGATTATTTTGAACGCTGATGGTTTGCAAGCACTCTTGGAATGCGGGCGCCCTAGCAACAACTTCTGCCTTGGCATTGAGCGCAAAGGACCGGCCCTCAAAGATGACTTCGTCTTGGCCACCCACCAAATGCGCATAGACCAAGGGCAATCCGCAATCTTGAACACGTTGACCCATTTGAACCTCACGCTCGAGCCCTTTGCCCACATGGAAGGGAGATGCATTTAACACCAACAACAACTGTGCGCCTGCATTGCGTGCACGTTGAGCCGGCGCTTCAAACCATGCATCCTCACAGATCAACAAACCCATTTTCACGCCGTCGACTTCAAACACACAGGGCTCATGGCCCGACGTGAAATATCGACGCTCGTCAAACACTTGGTAATTGGGCAATTCTTGTTTGGCGTAAGAGGCAATGACCTTTCCCTCGCACAAGACACTGGCCCGGTTGTAGCGTTTTGTGACGGAGACGCTGCGGCTTTGGATACCACCGCCTTCAGGATGCCCCACCACCACGTGCAAACCTTTTAACCCAGCCAACTCGCGGGCCACTGTTTTCAGGGCATCATCGCAGGCATCCATAAAAGCAGGTCGAAGCAAAAGGTCTTCTGCGGCATAGCCACAAATGGCCAGCTCAGGGGTGATCAAGACCTTTGCGCCTTGGTCATAAGCTGTGCGAGCAGCTTCGATGATTCTGCGGGCGTTGCCCGGCATATCGCCGACGACGAAGTTGAGTTGGGCTATACAAAGTTGAAGGGTCATACAGGTGAAGGAATTCAATTCCAACAATTATGTCATTGAGGTGCAGGGTTCGATGCGCAATGTTTCGGCGAAGGACTGGGATGCGTTGCTAGAGGCCCAAACCGAGCCCACCCCCTTCATGCGCCACGCCTATCTGAGCGCCATGGAAGAAAGTGGCTCGGCCTCGGCTAAATCGGGGTGGAAATTGCAGCTTGTCACCCTTCGCCATGCCACGCCGCCACAGGTTGGCCAATTGGCGGGGGCTGCTGTTTTGTACATCAAGCCTCATTCTTATGGGGAATATGTGTTCGATTGGGCTTGGGCGGATGCCTACCAAAGGCATGGTTTGAACTACTACCCCAAAGCGGTGTCTGCTGTGCCGTTCACGCCAGTGCCTGGCTCGCGCTTGTTGGCCGACTCAGGCCAGAGCCAATCGGCCCTTCTGTCGGCCATGGTTGAGCTGGCCCAAAATGAAGATTGGTCTTCTTTGCACTTGTTGTTTTTGTCGAACGATGACCTTCAAGTGACTGAAACGGCAGGTTGGCTAAGCCGTCACACCGTTCAATTTCATTGGCACAACGCCGCATACGACGACTTTGAGGATTTCCTGAGGGCTTTGAATCAGGAAAAGCGCAAAAAAATCAAGCAAGAGCGGCGCAAAGTGGCTGAAGCTGGTGTGATTTTCAAAGCCTTCGAAGGCACTCAGATTCAAAGTGCTGACTGGGATTTCTTTTACCAATGTTATGCCCAAACCTACTTCGAGCATGGCAACGCGCCGTATTTGAACCGTGATTTCTTCCAGCGCATGCAAGACACCATGCCCGACAACTGGGTGCTTTTCATTGCAGAAAAAAATGGTCAGCGCATGGCCTGCAGCCTGATTGGCTTGGGCAACAACGTAGCCTATGGTCGATATTGGGGCGCGTTAGAGCGCGTCGATTGTTTGCACTTTGAAGCCTGCTACTACCAACCCATTGCGTGGTGCATTGCCAAAGGGGTTGAGCGGTTTGAAGGGGGTGCGCAAGGCGAGCACAAAATGGCTCGG
>CALCBL010000169.1 GCA_937897495.1 uncultured Burkholderiales bacterium | reverse complement strand
AGAGGTGGGAATATCGGGGGCAGCTTTCAGTCGTGCATCGCTGTTGACACTCAAAATGCGCGCACGTCCGGCACGGTGTTGTGCAAGGACGGCTGAAGACATGATGGGGGTGGTCATGGGAACATGCCCCGCGATCAAGTCTTGCATGGCAGGGCCACCGCCTTTGTAAGGCACGTGTTGAACATCCAATTTACCGGCTTGAAGTTTAAAAAGCTCGCCGGTCAAGTTCGTGATGGTGCCAGGGCCTGCAGAGCCGTAGGCGTATTTGCCCGGATTGGCCTTGATCAAACTGACCAGCTCTCTTAAATTGTTAGCGGGCACACTCGGATTGACCACGATGCAGGTCGGATTGATGCTGACCATGCCGACCAAGCTGAAGTCTTTGATGGCGTCGTAGCTTGTGGTGCCAGAAGCCAATGGGTTGATGATTTGGGTGGAGGATGTGCCCAAAAGCAGTGTGTAGCCGTCAGCTCTGGCTCTGGAGGCCTCGGCAGCGCCGATAGCGCCGCCAGCGCCGGCTCTGTTGTCAACGACAAAATTAGCGCCCGTATGAGCCATGGCATATTTAACCCACAAGCGACCGATGATGTCGCCATCGCCGGCCGGTGCAAAAGGCACAATGACGCGAATGGGGCGTTCAGGGAACTTGGACTGTGCAAACGTTGTGTGAGGGGTCAGGCCAGACAGCAAAGCTGAACCACCGAGGGCTAAAAAGTGACGTTTTTTCATGAGGCCAATATAGAGAGATTGGCGTGTCCCATCAATTGGGTGAAGGCCTAATTGTGAAGAATTCTCATGAGTCTGTTTGATTTTCTACAATACGGCTATGAAAGACTTGAACTACACCCGCGCCAAAGCCCTGCCAGCCATTCTGGAAAAACGCATTGCCATTCTCGATGGCGCCATGGGCACCATGATTCAGCGCTTCAAATTGAGCGAAGCCGATTACCGTGGTGAGCGCTTCAAAGACTTTCCCAAAGACGTCAAGGGCAACAATGAACTGCTCAGTCTCACACGCCCTGATGTGATTGGCGATATTCACGAAGGCTATTTGGCGGCTGGCGCCGACATGATCGAAACCAACACCTTTGGCGCCACCACCATTGCGCAAGAAGATTACAAAATGGCCGACTTGGCCATTGAAATGAACCGCGCTTCTGCGGCCTTGGCGCGCGCTGCCTGCGACAAGTTTTCCACACCCGACAAACCCCGCTTCGCCGTGGGCGCCTTGGGCCCGACGCCTAAAACCGCCAGCATCAGCCCCGATGTCAACGACCCCGGTGCACGCAACGTCGATTTTGAGTCTTTGCGCAAAGCCTATTACGAACAAACGCAGGCCTTGGTGGAAGGCGGCGTGGATGTGTTGTTGGTGGAAACCATCTTTGACACGCTCAACGCCAAAGCGGCGCTTTTTGCCATTGAAGAATATTTTGAAAACAGTGGTGAGCGCTTGCCCCTCATCATCAGTGGCACCGTGACCGATGCCTCGGGCCGGATTTTGAGTGGCCAAACCGTCACGGCGTTTTGGCACAGCGTGCGTCATGCGCGTCCTTTGGCCATTGGCTTGAACTGCGCTTTGGGCGCCACCTTGATGCGCCCCTACATTCAAGAGCTGGCCAAAGTGGCGGGCGACACCTTCATCAGTTGCTACCCCAATGCCGGCTTGCCCAACCCCATGAGCGATACCGGCTTTGATGAGACGCCCGAAGTGACCAGCCGTTTGTTGCATGAGTTTGCAGCAGAGGGCTTGGTGAACATTGTGGGTGGTTGTTGCGGAACTACGCCAGATCACATTGGCGCCATTCAAAAGGCTGTCGGGCCCCTTGCGCCAAGGGGATTGCATGTTGGGGCGTTTTACAAAGAAGCCGCCTGAGTTGGTGCCCGCGCCCAACTTTCCGCACCAAACTGAGCCGCGCGCAAGGAGTCGGCGCGCCGCATTGGTGCGCTTCATGTCTGATATTTAACCGCAGCGATCTTTCGCAAGGCTTAAACCGCACGGTTACAAAATAAACACAGGCAACTGAAAGTTGGCGCGTAGTTTGCATAGAGCCTCTTGTCTTCATTGAAAAGAGGTTGCCACCATGTCTGAGTTCTTTGACCCCTACAACGCCGATCGTCCCTTGATGCTGAAGTGCAGCTGTGGTCGTGATCACTCTCCTGCCGACCACCATGCCGAAGTGGCGGCGGATGCTGCGGCCGCCACATTGCGTGCACGCTCCGAGACAGCCGAGTTTGAAGCTTACAGCCAAGAATTTATCGAGGCTACTCTGGTGAAGGCCTTGTTTCCACAAGATGCAGAGCGACGCAACTTCTTGCGCGCAGTGGGCAAGAAAACAGCCATGGCCGCCATTGCCAGTGTGCTGCCTGTTGCCAGTCTGCAAGCCATGGCTCAAGACAAAGGGCCACTTGAAAAAACGAATTTGAAAATTGGTTTCATTCCAATTACTTGCGCTACGCCGCTCATCATGGCGCACCCTCTGGGCTTCTACAGCAAGCAAGGCTTGAATGTGGAGGTGACCAAAACAGCAGGCTGGGCTTTGATTCGCGACAAGATGATCAACAAGGAATATGACGCGTCGCACTTCTTGTCGCCCATGCCCTTGGCCATCAGCATGGGGCTCGGCGCCAATGCCACGCCCATGAATGTGGCGACCATTCAAAACGTCAATGGCCAAGCCATTACCTTGAGCTTGAAGCACAAAGACAATCGCGATCCCAAGAACTGGAAGGGCTTCAAGTTTGGGGTGCCGTTTGATTACTCCATGCACAACTTTTTGCTGCGCTATTACTTGGCCGAAAACGGTTTGAACCCCGACACCGATGTGCAAATTCGCGTCATTCCACCTGCAGAGATGGTGGCCAATTTGCGCGCAGGCAACATCGACGGCTTCTTAGGCCCAGATCCTTTTAACCAGCGTGCGGTGTTTGACGAAGTGGGCTTCATTCACATGCTGACCAAAGACTTGTGGAATGGCCATCCTTGCTGCGCATTTGGCACTAGCACGGAATTCATTCAAAAAAATCCGAACACGTTTGCAGCCTTGTATCGTGCGGTTTTGACGTCGGCCGCCATGGCGCGTTTGCCTGGTAACCGCGAGTTGATTGCCAAGGTGATTTCGCCTACGCAGTATTTGAATCAACCCGAAGCGGTGATCAGCCAAGTGCTGACAGGCAAATTTGCAGATGGTCTAGGCAAGGTGCAAAACGTGCCCGACCGCGCCGACTTTGACCCGATGCCATGGCAAAGCTTGGCGGTGTGGATGCTGACTCAAATGCAACGTTGGGGCTACATCAAGGGCAATGTTGATTACAAACAGATTGCCGAAAAAGTATTCCTGATCACCGATGCGCGCAAGCACATGAAGGACTTGGGGCAGACCGTACCAACCGGGCCCAGTTACATCAAACACAAAATCATGGGCAAAGAGTTTGATCCCGCTAAGCCTGAGGCGTATTTGAAATCCTTTGCAATCAACAAGATGGGTTGATGCTCTGTGAAAACAATTTCGATCAATTTGCGAGCCGGCTTGGTCTCGCTGCTCATCATGGTTTTTTTCGTGGGTGCGTGGCAGCTTTCTACACAAGGACCTTCGATTGCGGGCGCCACCAAAGCGGGAGCCACAGCAGAGGACATTGAGTATTTGAAAATGATGGGCAAAGATCCGGGTGCCAGCAAGAGCACAGGATTTCCACCGCCCCTTGAAGTGGCCAAGGCAACGCTGAAGCAATTGTCAAATCCGTTTTACGACAACGGACCCAATGACAAAGGCATTGGCATTCAATTGGCCCATTCATTAGGGCGGGTTGGCCTTGGCTTCTTGTTGGCAGTGATGGTGGCATTGCCTTTAGGGTTCTTGATTGGCATGTCGCCGCTCATGCACAAAGCCATTGATCCTTTCATTCAAGTGCTCAAACCCATCAGCCCTTTGGCCTGGATGCCCCTGGCGCTTTACACCCTGAAAGATTCCAGCATCAGCGGCATCTTTGTGATTTTCATTTGTTCCGTGTGGCCCATGCTCATCAACACCGCTTTTGGTGTGGCATCGGTCAAGCGCGAATGGCTGAACGTGGCCAACACTTTGGAAGTGAACCCTTTGCGCAAAGCATTTTTGGTGATCTTGCCAGCCGCAGCGCCCACCATCGTGACGGGCATGCGCATCAGCATGGGCATTGCATGGTTGGTGATTGTGGCCGCCGAAATGTTGGTGGGTGGCACAGGCATTGGCTACTTTGTTTGGAACGAATGGAACAACTTGTCTTTGGTCAATGTGATTTTTGCGGTGCTGGTCATTGGGGTGGTGGGCATGCTCTTAGACATGGCCTTTGCCAAATTGCAAAAGGGAGTGACCTATGTTGAATGAGCAACTAGACAAGCCAAATGTTTTCGGCCAGGCGGGCTTTTTGAAGATTGAAAAATTGGGCAAGACTTACCAAGCCGACAAGCCCGTGTTTGCAGATGTGTCATTTAGTGTGGCCCGCGGTGAGTTTGTTTGCATCATTGGACACTCAGGCTGCGGCAAAACCACCGTGCTCAATGTGTTGGCTGGTTTAGATGAAGCGACAGAAGGCCATGCCTTCATGGATGGTCGTGAAATTGCTGGGCCCAGTTTGGAGCGCGGCGTGGTGTTTCAAAGTCACGCCCTCATGCCCTGGCTCACCGTGCGACAAAACATTGCGTTTGCCGTGAAGTCGAAGTGGCCCGATTGGAAAACACCCGAAGTCAATGCACATGTGGAAAAGCATGTCGACATGGTGGGCTTGTTGCCTGCCATTGACAAAAAGCCCAGCCAGTTGTCGGGCGGCATGAAGCAGCGCGTTGGCATTGCAAGAGCTTTTGCCATTCAACCCAAGATGCTTTTGTTAGACGAGCCCTTTGGCGCATTGGACGCCTTAACCCGCGGCACCATTCAAGACGAACTCATGGGCATTGTTCGTCAAACACAGCAAACGGTTTTCATGATCACCCACGATGTGGACGAAGCCATTTTGTTGTCTGATCGAATATTGCTCATGAGCAATGGCAACGAGCACAAAGGCCATTACGTGCCAGGTGGGCTGGCCGAGGTGGTGGTCAATCCCTTGCCGCGCGATCGAACTCGCGCGCAGCTTCATCATTTATCGGGCTATTACGACGTTAGAAATCACATCGTTGATTTCTTGGTGTCACGCGCCAAAGCGCATTGAATTCCTTCATATCTTTTTTAACTTTCATTGACGAGGCTCTTATGAACCGTTTAGACATCACAGAAAAAATCATCAGCACCAAAGTGTCCAAAGGCATTAAATGGAGCGATGTGGCCGACAAAGTAGGCTTGTCCAAGGAGTGGGTCACAGCCGCTTGCTTAGGGCAAATGACACTCGATGCCAAGCAAGCCAAGGTCATCGGCAAAATTTTTGGGCTGACAGCAGAGGAGCAAAAGTGGTTGCAAGTGGTTCCCTACAAAGGCTCGCTCCCCACAGCCGTCCCAACCGACCCGCTGATTTACCGCTGGTACGAGATTGTGAGTGTCTATGGCACCACCATCAAAGAGCTGATTCACGAGGAGTTTGGTGACGGCATCATGAGCGCCATCGATTTCAGCATGGACATTGTTCGTCAGCCAGACCCCAAAGGCGACCGCGTGAATGTGGTGTTGTCGGGCAAATTCTTGCCGTACAAGCAGTACTGATCGCCTTGGCGGGTAGAAAAAGCCCGTGTCGTCGTTGCTGCTACCTTGGTCGTGGTTAAAATACGCACATTCCCAAGGAGCGTTGCAGCCCGCCAGCCATTTCGGCCGCGGGTCAGGCTTGGGGCTCAATGCGGGGCTTGACCCCCTTTCTATTGCAAACCACGCTCACCTGCGATTCAAGGGGTGAGTTTTGTTGTCTGCTTCAGTTTCTAATTCTGTCTCTCCACTCAAACTGTCTGGTCTAGAGCCTGTCTCTATTAGCACCGACTCTTTGTTTGTGAACATTGGTGAGCGCACCAACGTCACAGGCTCTAAAGCATTTGCCCGCATGATTTTGAATGGCGAGTACGAGCAAGCTTTGGCCGTGGCCCGGCAGCAAGTTGAAAACGGCGCGCAGATTATTGACATCAACATGGACGAAGCCATGTTGGACAGCCAAGCGGCCATGGTTCGGTTCTTGAACCTGATTGCGTCTGAGCCCGACATTTCCCGCGTGCCCATCATGATCGACTCTTCCAAATGGAGTGTCATTGAAGCGGGTTTGCGTTGCATTCAAGGCAAGGGCATTGTCAATTCCATCAGCATGAAAGAGGGTGTGGAAGGCTTTAAGCAACAAGCGCAACTCATCAAACGATATGGTGCGGCGGCGGTGATCATGGCTTTTGATGAAAAAGGCCAGGCCGATACCTACCAACGCAAAATTGAAATTTGCGAACGCGCTTACCGCGTGTTGGTGGACGAGGTGGACTTCCCACCCGAAGACATCATTTTCGACCCCAACATTTTTGCCATTGCCACGGGCATTGAAGAACACGACAACTACGCCGTCGATTTCATTGAAGCCACGCGTTGGATCAAACAAAACTTGCCCGGCGCCAAAGTGTCGGGCGGTGTGTCCAATGTGTCTTTTAGTTTCCGCGGCAACGACCCCGTGCGCGAAGCCATTCACACGGTGTTTTTGTACCACGCCATTCAAGCCGGCATGGACATGGGCATTGTGAA
>CALCBL010000168.1 GCA_937897495.1 uncultured Burkholderiales bacterium | reverse complement strand
CAGTGCGCTTTTGGTTGTATCAGCGGGTGATTCGACCTTTTCGAGCCCTACCAAACTAATTGATGTTCGTTCATTCACGGGCTATTGGGAATATCACCTTGATAACGCAATTTATACAAGCCCACCTGTAGTCAATCACTCAGGAGCTGGTCTGTTTAATCTGAAAGGCGAGTTGATAGGAATTGGAAGTCTATTTGTGCAAGACGTGATGCCAGCAGATAGTCCGTCCAGTTTGGCTGGAAATATGTTTGTTCCGGTTGAATTATTGGAGCCCATTTTTAACAACATGTTGCAAAACGGTATGGGTCCAAATAGCCAAAGAGCTTGGCTGGGTATCAATGCAGTAGAAAGACAGGGGCGAATTCAAATTGTCCGTGTGACACCCGAAAGTCCAGCTCAATTGGCAGGTGTTGTCCCTGGGCTATGGCTACTCGGCCTCAATGGAAAACCTGTAGAGAGTTTGTCAGCTTTTTACAAACAATTGTGGGCAATACCCATCAATTCAGATTCTGCTCAACTGACTATTTTTGATGGCAGGACAATTTATCAAATTCCTGTGCCCATCGTAGACCGTTCAACAAACATTAAAAAACCGGCAGGTGTTTAGTGTTAGCGATGAGTACAACTTACCGCAGTTTAACCATCGCCTTCATCTCTTTGCTAACGGCATATTCTTTGTGCGTATCGCAAGCTTTTGCTTCTGAAAAAACCATACCAACCAATTTGTTGCCATCCAGTCCTACGTACTTTAATACAGCGGATGGGCCTTATTTAGCTGCCCGGGTATGGAGCCACTCAAAGCCTCAGCACATTGTGCTTGGGGTGCATGGCTTTAATGACTACAGCAAATCGTTTGAGCGATTAGCCCAGCACCTTCTCGCTGAAACTCAAGCCACAGTGTATGCCTATGACCAACGAGGCTTTGGTTCTAACCCACAACCTGGCGTGTGGCCTGGATCGGAGGAATTGATCAACAATTTGCGCCATATCGCGGCACAACTTCGTGAGCGCCATCCTGGCCTACCGTTAACGGTGATCGGTGAAAGCATGGGAGGCGCTGTGGTGTTGATAGCTGCCAGCGAAACACCAGGCCTTGCTGCGGACCAACTCATCCTTAAAGCCCCTGCTGTCTGGGGTGCACAAAGTATGCCCTTGTACCAACGCTTGAGCCTTTACACCATGAACCTGATCGCACCCGAGATGAGCTTCACCGGCCGGGGTCTATCTTCGCTAGGTATTCGTCCCACTGATGACCCGGAAGTTTCACGCGATCTCAGCCGCGATCCACTGGTCATCAAAGCAACCCGAATTAGTAGTTTGGCTGGTGTCACGGAACTTATGGGGCGCGCTCAAATCCAAACTAACCTACCATCGCAACGCACCCTGGTGTTGTATGGCTTGCGTGACAAAATTATTCCGCCCCAACCGGTGTGCGATTGGTTGACTAACTTAAATAGCGCTACCCCCGCAGCGCTTAAAGCCGACGTCATTGTTTACAAGGAAGGTTGGCACATGTTAACGCGTCAACTTAGCGCCCGAGAAACGATGGAAGACATAGCCCACTGGATTCAAAAAATTTCTCAGACAAAGCTACGGAACACATTGCAAGCTCAACAAGTAGTTTGTGACAATCAATGAACGTTTCAAAAAGTGATCATGACTGTTTGATCTGCATTCACCTAGAGCTTTAATTCAACCAATTGTCCGTCTTAGGCTTGAGAAAAAGAGTTCCGACTGAAGCCGCTCGCCATGGCTCTGTGCCATTACACGCGCGGCCATCTCGGGGGCAACAGGTTTCAGCGCCACGCCTGTAGAAGCCGCCAGCACCTGCACTTGGCAAGCACGTTCCAAGTAGTACAGGTCGTCGTAGGCGTAATCGACGCGCTCACCGCACACAATGACGCCATGGTTACCCAAGAACACCACATCCGCACCATGCATTGCATTCGCAATGCGCTCTCCCTCGGTCATGTCCAAGGCCAGTCCGTTGTAGTTCGCGTCCACAGCCACGCGGCCATGAAAGCGCATTGCGGTTTGGGACAGGCTAGTGTCTAGGGCACGTGCCTCCGTCAAGGTAAGCGCCGTTGCGTGAGGCATGTGGGTGTGCAGCACAACCGATTTGTGCGCAATGCGATGCACCGCTGCATGAATGAACATGGCCGAAGGCTCCACCGGATGTCTGCCTGCCAATTGTTCGCCTGCTGCATTGCACATCACGATGTCAGGTGCTTGCACCTCACTCCAGTGCAGACCGCGCGGGTTAAGCAGAAACCAGTCAGCTCGACCAGGTACCGCCACGCTAAAGTGGTTACAAACGCCCTCGCTCAGTCCCTGAGCAGCAGCAGCACGCAAAGCTAGCGCTAGATCAGAACGCAGTGACAACAGCGCCTCAAAGGTAGAGTTGGGTTCCAAGGAAGTACCTCCTGTTATTCTAGAGTTTGTAGCGACTTTAGATTACCCTTTCCACTTCTACATGGCAAGCTTTACTAGATTTGAAGAAGTTCAAAGAACAAAGGAAGATAAAGCATGAGCGATTCACCCACCTCACGAGGCATCAGCCGAGGAGCACTCGTGCTGGCGGCGGCCACCGTGGTGAATCTGCCGTTCGGCACCGTCTATGCGTTTTCGGTCTTCCTCAAGCCGATGGAGGCACTGCTCGGTATTGGTCGGGCCGAGATGGCCATCGTGTTTTCCATGGCGTCGATCTTTCTCACGATCGGCATGCTCATCGGACCAGCCCTTTACCGTCGCTTCGCACCTGTGCCCCTGCTGCTGGTTTGCGGAGCAATGAGCGCCTCTGGCCTGCTGATCGCCGCTGCTGCACAGGGTATCGAACATTTGCTGTTGGGCT
>CALCBL010000167.1 GCA_937897495.1 uncultured Burkholderiales bacterium | reverse complement strand
CGATACGTATCGGTTCGCAAGAACAAAGAGCGATCTGGCCCTTTGTCGGCAGGCTTGGCGATTTGGGGTAACAAGTTAATGCCATCCATGGGTCTGTCGGTGGGTATCTTGGCGCCCGTGGCTGCAGCAACCGTGGTGAAGATGTCAATGTGGTTAACAGGCAATTGCGGCTTCACACCTTTGGGAATGCCTGCGGGCCAACGCATGAACATCGGAACTCGAATGCCACCTTCAAAAAACGTGGCCTTCCAGCCGCGGTAAGGGGTGTTCAAACCATCGAGGCCCACGTAATGTGCACCGCCGTTGTCGCTGGTGAAAATCACAATGGTGTTGTCGTCTAAGCCCTTGTCCTTGAGTGTTTGCAGCACACGGCCAATGTTGCGATCTAGGTTGCGAACCATGGCGGCATACACACGCAATGTGTGATTTTCAATGTGCGACAGTGCTGCGTAGTCTTCTTTGGTGGCTTGCAGTGGCGTGTGCGGCGCGGTGTAGGCCAAGTAAAGGAAGAAGGGTTGATTGCGATTGGCCTCAATGGCTTTTTCGGCTTCGTCCGTGAGGTAATCGGTCACAAAACGTTTGGGCTTGAAAAGTTCACTGTTGTTAAAGCGCATGCCAAAACTACCAGCAGCCCATTGAAATCTGTCGATGATGTCAAACGATTGCTGCGCGTTCACCACATTGGGATCGTTCTCTGGCAAGTAAAGAGAGCTGGCATGGGGAAACGACAAAGACTCATCAAAGCCATGCTCGTATGCTCTAAATTGAGGTGCATCGCCCAAATGCCACTTGCCCACGTGCAGGGTTCGATAGCCTTGCCCTTGAAGCAACTTGGCCAACGTAATTTCTGAGCGTGGCAGCCCCATGGTTTCATAAGGAATCAGATCCTTCTCACGATCAGCGTGATAGATGGCGTCATGAACTTGGTTGGAGCCCTTGTAGTGGCCAATGACTTTCATGAACTGCTTAGGCGTTGGCGTGAACTCATAGCCAAAGCGAGTGGGATAACGCCCGGTCATCATGGCGGCACGTGAAGGTGCACAGGTGGCATTGCCCGAATAACTGGTTTCAAAATTGGCACCTTGCTGCGCCAAACTGTTGATAAAGGGGGTGGGCACAGTGCCTTTGGCCAGGCCACCACCGTTCAAGCTGATGTCGTTGAAACCCAAGTCGTCGGCCACAATCAGGATGACGTTGGGTGGCTTGGTGCCCGTACTGGTTTCAGCACTTGCTGGTTTGCCAGCTGGAATGGCCCAGGTCACTTCCCTGTTGGGTGCATGCTCTTCTCTGATGAAGATTTTGACCACCCACAGAAGAATCTCTGCTTGGCCACCTTTGACATAAAGCCCCCCCACAACCAGCACAAAGGCTGAAATTAACAATCCAAAAGCAATGACAATTTTCTTCAGCATAAGTGGCCCATAGAGGCGGGTTTCAAAAGTTTGGATGATAAACCTCCAAACTCTTGCTCCAAATCAGAGAAAAACCCTTTAAAAACAAGGATGTCACAAAAACATACATTCATGTATGGAAAATATAGCAAAATAATGCTTTACCGAGTAGCCCTCCAAAACCCTCGGTCCTATTGAAAGATCTTCATGTCTGAACTTGCTGTTAGAAAATTATTGGTTGACCTCACCACGCCTTTTGAAAAGCGCTGGTGTGGTGGCGACGCTTTCAAGTCAGCGTTCTTCAATGCTTTGTCTATGAGCTTTCCTGTGGGCGAGCAGTTCTTCATTGATTCAGTCCGCGAAGGCGCCAAGCAAATGGACGACGCCACACGGGAAAAATTTGCGGAGGAAGTGAAAGGCTTCATAGGACAAGAGGCTACACACCGCCGCATCCATGCGCTGTTCAATGGCCACATCGAATTGCAAGGCTTCGCCAACAAAATTGCAGAGCGCTCAGCCAAACGCATCAAAGCCAATGCCCATCAAAACGTCCGCCAACAATTAGCGGCCACAGCAGCCACCGAACACTTCACTGACATTTTTGCAGACTGGCTGTTAAGCCACTCTGAAATTTTTGAAGGCACAGAGCCACGTCTTAGAACCATGTGGCAATGGCATGCTGCCGAAGAAGCCGAGCACCGTTGCACGGCCTTTGACGTTTACAAAGCCTTGGGCGGCAACGAAGAATGGCGCATCCGCATTTTTCACTATGTGACCGTGACATTCATTGGCGATGTGATGCTTCAAACCATGCACAACCTGTGGCGCGATGGCAGCTTGTTCAAACTCAGTACTTGGAAAAGCGGCTACCAGCTGTTGTTATCCAAAGACGGCTTGTTCAGAAGCAATATTGGCCACTGGAAAGCCTACAAAAAAGCCGACTTCCATCCTGCACAGCAGAGCGCTGTATTGTCAGAGCAATGGCTGCAAAACAACACCAGCGCTTACAGCTTGGTAGGCCGCAACGCTTAAAGAAATTCGAGTGTCAGACACTCGATGGCTGATTCAGTCGGCTTTGATGTTGCGAGATTGAATCAAGTTTTTCCAACGCGCAAATTCAGAAGCTTGATAGGCCGAGAATTGCTCTGGCGTGTTGGCCACAATTTCAAAACCCAGCTCCAGTAATTTAGGCTTCACTTGGGGATCGTTCAGCGCGCTCACAATGGCCGCATGCAATTTGGTCTTGATGTCTGATGGCAGGCCCTTGGGCGCTGCAACGGCTTGCCAAGAGTAAACATTGGCCTCCTTGATACCCAACTCTTCCAAAGAGGGCACATTGGGCAACAAAGGGGAACGCTTGACACTGGTAATGGACAGCGCGCGCAGTTTGCCAGCCAAAATTTGCGGCATGGCGGTGTTGATGTTCATGAAAGAGCTGTCTATTTGTCCGCCAAGCAAATCGATCATGACAGGGCCACCGCCTTTGTAGGGCACATGAATGCCTGTGGTGTTGGTTTGTTGCCAGAACAATTCGGCCGTCAGGTGATCACTGCTGCCATTGCCCGAAGAGGCCATGGTGAATTTGTTGGGATTGGCTTTGTGAAAAGCAATCACATCTTGCATCGTCTTGTGGGGTGAACTGGCTGGTACCACCAACACATTGGGCGCTTGAACAGCAATGGTGATGTAGTCAAAATCTTTAAGGGCATCGTACGGAACTCTGGCCAGCAAGTGCGGCGCAATGACAAAAGGGCCCAATGAAGAAACAAACAAAGTATGGCCATCGGGTGCGGCACGCGTGACTAAACCGGCACCGATGGTGCCCGTGGCACCTGCCTTGTTGTCAATGATGAAAGTACCACCCAGTTTCTCTTGTAACTTAGGTGCCAGCGTGCGTGCGATTAGGTCAGTAGAGCCGCCAGGCGGAAATGGCACCACCAGCGAAACCGTTTTATCAGGCCAGGCCATGGCACTAGAGATGCAAGCAGCAGATAACAAAGCACTCAGTATTTTTTTCATCATCGTCCCTTTGAATTTTACAAACGTATCAAGTAATCGGCGCAGGATTGAACAACACCAAGGCATTGTGCAATTTCCAATGCTCCGCCCAAGTTTTTTGGCCGCTGGCCACTTCTAACAACAACTTGAACAATTCCCAACCGCCCTCTTCAATGCTGATGTCACCATCGGCCACACGGCCTGCGTTGAGGTCCATCAAATCATGCCAGCGCTTTGCCAAATCTGTTCGAGTGGCAATTTTCACCACCGGACAGGCTTGCAAGCCATAGGGTGTGCCTCTGCCCGTGGTGAAAACATGCAGGTTCATGCCCGCTGCCAATTGCAAGGTGCCACAAATGAAATCGCTGGCAGGCGTGGCCGCAAAGACCAAGCCCTTTTGATTTGGCTTGAGTTTTTCGCCAGGGGACAGCACATGTTGAATAGGCAAGCTG
>CALCBL010000166.1 GCA_937897495.1 uncultured Burkholderiales bacterium | reverse complement strand
CTTCCAGTAATTTTTTAGCGCCAGCGCGCGGCACACTTTGACCCACATAATTTTCTTGGGTGGCCACACCTTCAGCGTGCAGTGGCAGTTCGTGGGGTGCGTTCATACCTTGGCTCCTGATTCAGAAGAAGATTTGACCAAGACCGACTCAATGGCATTCACGATGGCCTGATAGCCCGTGCATCGGCAGTAGTTGCCAGAGATTAATTCTCGAATTTCTTCGCGCGTGGCCTGCTTGTGGTGCTTGGTAATTTCTAAGGCAGTGAGCAACATGCCCGATGAGCAGAAGCCACATTGAAACGCGTTGTGCTCTAAAAAAGCAGCCTGCAATTGTTGCAGCTCTCGGTTTTCGGTGAGGCCTTCAATGGTTTGCACCTGTTTGCCATTGGCTTGAATGGCCAAAGTCAGGCAACCCCGCACAACTTGCCCATCCACCATGACTTGGCAGGCACCGCAAACGCCATGCTCACAACCCAAGTGCGAACCCGTGAGGCCCAGTTCGTCGCGCAAATAATCGACCAAGTGCATCCGAACGGGCACTTGGGCATCAACAGTTTCGCCGTTGACAGTAAATTGTGCATGCATGCAATTTTCAGACATGTGTCGCTCCCGCTTGCATCAAAGCCCTTGACAAAAGAACCCGTGACAAATGTTTTTTGGTGGCTGCGTTGGCCAATAAATCACCTGCTGGATGAAGGTCTGCATCCAGACCCTTTTGGGCATTTGCAATGGTCTGCTGGGTAATGGGTTGACCCACCATGGCTTTCATGGCGTGAGGCGCCAAAATGGGCTTGTCGTCCATGGCCATGAATGCCAAGGAAGCATCTCGAATGGTGGGCCCGTCTAAGCTGATGGCCAAGGCCATGCCCACCATGGCGTAATCGCCTTTTCGCCTGGCCAATTCTGAAAACACAAAACGTTGGTTAGAAGTGGCCACAGGAAACTCCACTGCAATGAGCACTTCATGAGCTTGAACAGCTGTGCGGTACAAGCTGAGGAAAAAATCTATGGCCTTGACTCGCCGCTCACCGCTTGCGCTTTGAATCACCAGGGTGGCATTCAATGCCAAAGCCACAGCAGGGTATTCGGCGGCAGGATCGCCCAAAGCCAAACTTCCGCCGATGGTGCCTTTGTTCCGAATGGCCAAATGGGCCACATAGGGTACTGCTTGCGCAAGCAAGGGCACATGCGTTTGCACGATGCTAGAAGAAAGAACTTCGTGGTGAGTGGTCAGGGCGCCAATGCGCACCACATCGCCAGTTTTGTGAATGCCTTTGAGTGACTCAAGGCCGCTGATGTCGATGAGTATCTTGGGATTGGCCATGCGCAAATTCAACATGGCCAAAAGGCTTTGGCCACCTGCCAATAATTGCGCAGAGTCGCCGTGCTCTTGAAGGGCTGAAAAAACATCAGCCATGGTTTGTGCTTTGAGGTATGAAAAATCTGGGGACTTCATTGAAAATTCCTCTTCACAAACAAGCTATGGAAGCATTGAGAATCAGTGTTTATTTTATGAAAAATCTGGGGACTTCATTGAAAATTCCTCTTCACAAACAATCTAAGTAAGCATTGAGAATCAGTGTTTATTTGGAGACGCCTAGGTAGTAGCTCTTCACCAAGTCATTGCTCATGAGCGTGTCGACATCGCCATTGAACACAATTTCACCATGCACAATGATGTGACCATGGTCTGCAATGCGCATGGCTTGCTTGAAATTTTGCTCCGCCATGAGCACGGTGAGTTTGTATTTTTCTTTCAGCTCTTTCAGCTTGCTAATGGTTTGAGAGACCAACAGAGGAGAAAGCCCCACTGAGGGCTCGTCAACCAAGAGCAATTTGGGTGAAGACATCAGGGCTCGGGCAATGGCCAACATTTGCTGTTGTCCGCCAGACATAGAGCCTGCCAACTGGCTCTTTCGCTCTTTCAAGACTGGAAACGCTTCATAGCAAAAGGCAATGTTGTCTGGAATTTGCGGGCGTGAGGCTTCGCGAAAGGCACCTAGCAACAGATTTTCTTCGACGGTGAGCTTGGGAAACAGCCTTCGACCTTCAGGAATTAAAGCGACTCCCAAATTGACAATTTCTTCTGTAGAAAGCTTGGTGAGGTCGTGGGTGACGCCATCCATTTCCAATCGAATGCTGCCCTGATCGGGTTTGACCATGCCCATGACACATTTCATGAGTGTACTTTTGCCGTTGCCGTTGGTGCCCAACAAGGCCACTGTTTGCCCACTTTCAATGGTCAGTGACACGCCATGCAATGCACGCACAGCGCCATAACCAGCGTCGATATTTTCGATGATGAGTTTAGTCGCCAAGGTAGGCCCTTTGTACTTCTGGATTTTTCACAATGGTTTCGGGGGTACCTTCGCAAATGATTTTGCCGGCATCCAAACAAATGATCCGCTCTGAAAATTTCATGACGGCTTGCATGATGTGTTCAATCATGATGATGGTGATACCCAACTTGTTTAAGCCAAATAAAATATCAAGGACTTCATCGACCTCGTTGCCGGACAAGCCTGCCATGGCTTCATCTGAAATGAGCAATTTTGGCTTGGCGGCCATGGCCCGTGCCAGTTCCATTTTGCGCAATTCAACTTGCGACAATTGATTGGATTGCACGAATGCTTTGTCAGCCAAACCCATGCCACGCAAAATGGTCATGGCTTCTTCTTGTTGCTCTGGGCCATCTTTGCCGCCCACAAAAGCAAAGGGCACTAGCAAATTTTCCATCACGGTCATGCTGCTGAAAGGGCGCGGAATTTGAAAGCTGCGAGCTATTCCACGCTTTGTTCTTTCGTGCGCTTTAAGTTTGGAAATATCTTGACCGTTAAAGTGAATGTCACCCGCATAGTCTGTTAGTCTGTGAATGCAACAGAGATGCAGTTGATTAGCGTGGTTTTACCCGACCCATTGGGCCCAATTAAGCCCAGCCGCTCGCCTTTGTGAACTTTCACATTGACGCCCGAGAGCGCAGTGAAACCACCAAACTGTTTGACGACGTTATTTACTTCGAGGATTGTTTCCATTTTTTAATCAATCCTAAGATGCCATCGGGTGC
>CALCBL010000165.1 GCA_937897495.1 uncultured Burkholderiales bacterium | reverse complement strand
ATGCGCATGCACTCACCCAAATCGCGAGCACCTATGCCCACAGGCTCGAGCGATTGCAGCAAGCTCAATGCCATTGTGAAGCGGTGCACCAGTTCTTCAAGTTGCTCGATGTCGTCGGTGCCGGCCAAGCCTTGCGCCAAGGACTCTAGGCTGTCTTCTAAATACCCGTCATCGTTCAATGACTCAATTAAAAAGCGAAGGGCTGCACGGTCAATTTCAGACAAGCGCATCGACAAAGCTTGTCGGTGCAAATAGTCTGTGAGAGAGCCTAAGCCGCGAGCCAACTCAATGGCGTCAGCACCCTCAGAGTCATTGTTGGTGTTGTTTTTGCGAGCGCCGGCATCGGTGCCCCACTCGCTGTCGTCGGGCGCCATGTCGACGCTGCCGTCGCCATCCCAGCTGTCGGCCACATCGGTTACTGCTTCGTCGCTGGTGACCGATGCGGTGGATTCTCCTGCTGCATCGCGCGAGTCGGAGCCTGCGTCGCTGGCGGCTTCTGACACACGGTCGCCCAAGCTCACGCGGGCATCGGCTTCGGGCAAACCGTAATCTTCTTGCGGTGCTTCGTCGGTATTGCGTTCAAGGAAAGGATTTTCGTCGAGCATTTGCTCAACTTCTTGACTGAGCTCTAGGGTGGAGAGTTGAAGCAGCCGAATGGATTGTTGCAACTGTGGCGTGAGCGCCAAGTGCTGGGACATCCGAAGTGAAAGGCTTTGCTTCATGGTCCCTCCATCACATTCGGAAGTGTTCGCCGAGGTACACACGGCGTACGTCGGCGTTGTTGACGATGTCTTGCGGGGTGCCTTGCGCCAACACGCGCCCCTCGCTGATGATGTAGGCGTGGTCGCAAATGCCCAATGTTTCGCGCACGTTGTGATCGGTGATCAGTACGCCAATGCCGCGCTCTTTCAAGAAGGCAATGATGCGTTGAATTTCAATGACGGCAATGGGGTCAATGCCCGCAAAAGGCTCGTCTAGCAAAATAAAGCGAGGGTCTGTGGCCAAGGCGCGTGCAATTTCGACACGCCTGCGTTCGCCGCCCGACAGCGCCAATGAAGGCGAGTCGTGCAAATGGTCAACACGCAAATCTTTTAGAAGCGCTTGCAAGCGAGCGCTGATTTCTGCATTGTTTAAAGGCTTGCCATCTTCATTCAGTTGCAACTCCAACACAGCGCGCACATTTTCTGCCACGGTGAGTTTTCTGAAAATAGAAGCTTCTTGTGGCAAATAGGAGAGCCCCATGCGAGCGCGGCGGTGAATGGGCATGCGCGTAACGTCTTCACCATCAATCAGAATGTGCCCGCCATCGGTACGCACCAAACCGACAATCATGTAGAAGGAGGTGGTTTTGCCGGCACCATTGGGCCCGGCACCATTGGGTCCTAACAAACCCACTACTTCGCCCTTTTCAACTTTGACCGATACGTCAAAGACCACTTGGCGGCTACCGTAAGACTTTTGCAAATGGCGCGCTTCAAGGTGGCTGATGGCGGTGTGGGCGCTCATGGCTTGTCTGCACCGGTGCGTGTGCTCGGTTTCAAAACAGGCCCAGCAACGGGCGGGGTTAATTCATTGGTTTTAGGACGTGGTGTGATGGTGGCCTTGACGCGTTGGCTACCAGAAGTGTTGCCTGGCAGGCCGGTTTTGCCATCGACCGAGAAAACTTCGGTGGTGTTGTTGACCAAAATTTGTTGGCCTTGAATGCGGTCGGCCACCACTTGGCCGCGCAGCAAGCGCAGTTCAGCGCGTTGGGTGAGTGTCAGGGTATCGGCCTGGCTGTTGTAAACAACCGCTTCTGCTTCTCCCTCTGTGAATTCGTCGAAACCTTCACGTTTTTGGCGAAAGAAAACACGCTCGCCCGGCTCGGCCGACAAAGTGGCCACTTGGTTGCCTTGGCTGTCTTGTTTGACCTCCATGCGTGCTGCTTTCAGAACCAGGGTGCCCTTGGTCATGAGAACTTTGCCGGTGAAGGTGGTGAGTTGTTTTTGGTCGTCGTGCTTGAGCGAATCGGCCTCAACGTTCATGGGTTTGTCTTTGTCCGCTTTTTCGGCGAAAGCACTCTGAGCCGCAATGGCGGCTAGGGTGAAGAGCAATGTGATGAACTTGAGTTTCATAAAGGCGCGAATCTTGCTTGATTGTAGGTGTTCAGAGGGGATGCACACCTGTTTGGAAGAAAAATCGCAAAAAAAAGCCCACCGAAGTGGGCTGATGCGCAACACCCGCTTTGAATCAGGCGCGGCCTTGTCGAACTAGGGCCAACAAAGAGTCTGTGACTTGAAGTGCACGGTCCATGCTGCCGGCCAATGTGCCATCGATGTAGTACTTGCCTGCGACACCCAATGAAGGAACACCTTCAATCTTGAAATCATTTTGCAATTGAACGGCGCGCTTGAGTTTGCTGGCCACGCCAAATGATTTGGCTGTGTCTGCAAATTTATTTTTATCAACACCTTGCTTTTCGACCCACGCCAAAATGCTGGCATCGGTGTTCAATGCCAAACGTTCGACGTGAATGGCTTGGAACACTTTGCCATGTATTTTTTCTAACAAGCCCATGGCTTCTAAGGAGAAATACAAGCGTTGCTGGGGTGCGAAGTCTTCTCTGAAAGCGACGGGTACTCGGCGCACCACCACATCTTTGGGTGCATTTTTCACCCATTGTGCAAAAGCGGGTTCGAAGCCGTTGCAGTGAGAGCAGCTGTACCAAAAGAATTCAATCACTTCAATTTTGCCGGCTTCAGTTTCGGTGGGCACGGCGCGGTCCAACTTGGTGTAATCCTTGCCTGCGACAAACTTGGCGGGGCCTTGCGCGAAAGCTGTGTTGTTCAAACTTAAGCCGCCAAGGGCTGCAGCGGTGCTTAAGCTGGCTAAAGAAAATTCACGGCGTTTCATATCGTGCTCCTGATT
>CALCBL010000164.1 GCA_937897495.1 uncultured Burkholderiales bacterium | reverse complement strand
CAGCGCATTGGGCTGACCAAGCTGGGCATTGTGGGCTCTGAGCAGTTTGTGAATTGATTTTGACTTGAAGTCTGGCTTGTTCGGACGAAAAAAAACCGCCTCAGTGAGGCGGTTTTTTCATGGCGCGAAAACATCAATCGGCGTACTTGCCGCTGGCATCGACGGCCACTTTGATTTTCTGGATTTCTGCAGCCACAAACTTTTTGTGCTCTGCGGGTTCCACGCGTTTGTCGGTGACAACCAGCGCGCCCAAGCCTTCTTGCTTCTTGATGAACTCAGGATCTTTCAGCGCCTTCTTCATGGCATCGTTCAACGCTGTTGTGATGGCAGCTGGCGTGCCTTTAGGGGCGTACAAACCGTGCCAAATGGTGAGGTCAAAACCTTTCATGCCCATTTCTTGCAATGAAGGGTAGTGCTTCAAGAATTTGTGATCTGACAAAGGTTTGGCGGTGGTCACAGCAAATGCTTTGATACGGCCAGACTCAATTTGTGCAGTGGTGTTGGTGGTTTGATCGCACATCACATCGACTTGACCGCCAACCAAGGCATTCATGGCAGGTGCTGTGCCGCCAAAAGGAATGGTGGTCATGGCATCTTTAGACTGCAATTGCGCTTGCCACAACATGCCGCAAATGTGCGAAGCTGAACCCAAGCCCGCATGGGCAATGTTCAACTTGCCAGCGTTGGCACGAATGTAGTTTTCAAAATCGCGGTAGGTGTTGGCAGGCAACTGTGGCTTGCCAACCAAGGTCATGGGCACATCATTGACCATGCCCAAGTACTCAAAGTCTTCTAAGGGCTTGTAAGAGAGTTTGCGATAAAGGGCTGGCGTTGCAGCCATGCCAATGTGGAACAACAACAGTGTGTGACCATCTGGGTTGGCGCGTGCCACTTTGGAGGCGCCAATGGTGCCACCGGCACCTGCCACGTTTTCGACCACAAAATTGCCGCCTGGCAATGTCTTGGCCATGGCCACGCCGAGGTCACGGGCCACTTTGTCGGTGGGGCCGCCAGCAGCGAAGGGAACCACGATGGAAATAGGCTTTGTGCCAGGGAAATTTTGAGCGTGCGCTACCAAGGCTAAGGCAGCAGCAGCAAGGACCAACAAGCGTTTCATCTATAACTCCTAAATTAGACTGCCAAGTGTAGCGTCTTAGCACGCCAAGAAGATTCAGCGCACGAACCAACACCTCATAATTTAAGAGGTTGCCAAGCCTCAAGTGCACCCATTTTGTGCAAAGTCAAACTTTCATTGATAGCTGCGTGCGTCTTCAATCACTTTGCCATCATTGGCCAAAGTGCCGGGGGCTACCAAATGCACATCGCTGCGCAACTTGGTGACATCGCGAATGGCCTCTGCAATCTGCGCCTTCAACTCGGCTTCAGCACCGTGGGCTGCTGTGGTTTCCACATGCAGCGCCATGCTGTCATTGGCCATCTCACCTTGAACAATGAGGCGGGCGCGCAATGCAGATGGAAAGCGCTTGACCACCTCAGCCACTTGTCCGGGATGCACAAACATACCGCGCACTTTGGTGGTTTGATCTGCACGGCCCATCCAACCTTTGATGCGTTGATTGGTTCGACCGGTAGGGCAATGGCCACTCAAAATAGCCGACAAGTCACCGGTGCCAAAGCGTATCAAGGGATAGTCTGGGTTCAAACTGGTAATGACCAATTCACCCACCTCGCCTTCGGGCACAGGATCGCCCGTGCCAGGTCGCACAATTTCAACGATCACGCCTTCGTCAATCACCAGCCCTTGGCGTGCGCTGGTTTCGTAGGCAATGAGGCCCACATCTGCTGTGGCATAACACTGGTAAGCATTGACGCCGCGTTCAGTCATCCAGTCACGCAAGCTTGGCGGAAAGGCTTCGCCAGAGACCAAGGCTTTTTTGACAGAGGGCAAGGCGACACCCATTTCGGCCGCTTTTTCAAGAATGATTTTCAAGAAGCTGGGCGTGCCAATGTAGCCCGCTGGCTGCAACTCAGCCATGGCTTGCACTTGTTGTTCGGTTTGGCCAATGCCGCCAGGAAACACCGTGCAGCCCAAGGCATGGGCACCGGTTTCCATCATGGAGCCCGCTGGTGTGAAGTGATAACTGAAACAGTTGTGAATGAGTTCGCCCGACTGAAAGCCAGCCGCCGCGATGGCGCGCGCCATGCGCCAGTAATCGGGGCGCGAACCTTCAGGCTCATAAAGAGGGCCAGGGCTAGAAAACACGCGCGGCATTTGTTGGCCATAGCTCACGGCACTGAAGCCGCCGAACACGCTGCCACCCGCTGCTCGTGAGGCTTTTTGTTTTTCAAGCAACTCGTATTTGCGAATCACTGGCAGTTTGGCCAATGCATTGCGCGAAGTGATGTCAGCCGCGTTGATGTCTTTTAAAATTTCTGCGAAAGCAGGCGCATTTTTTTGTGCGTGTGCAATTTGCCCAGGCAATGCCGCCAACAAGGCCGACTCGCGCGCTGCAGGGTCGCGCGTTTCCAATGCATCCATGTGCGTCTTCATAAAAATCCTTTGAAGGTGATTGGAAAAATTAAGCCAACCAACGCTTGCGTCGTTTGTAGCTCTTCACATCTTTGAAGCTCTTGCGCTCGCCGCCGCCCATGCCGAGGTAAAACTCTTTCACGTCTTCGTTGGTCCGCAGGTCTTCGGCCGCGCCGTCCATCACGATGCGACCCGACTCCATGATGTAACCGTAATCAGAGTACTTGAGCGCCATGTTGGTGTTCTGCTCTGCGATCAAGAACGTGACTTTTTCTTTCTCGTTCAAATCTTTGACAATGTTGAACACCTCTTCCACGATTTGTGGGGCCAAGCCCATAGAAGGCTCATCCAAAAGCATGACGCTTGGGTTGGTCATCAAGGCGCGGCCAATGGCACACATTTGTTGTTCGCCACCTGAGGTGTAAGCCGCTTGTGAAGTGCGACGTGTTTTGAGACGTGGGAAATAGGTGTACACCTTTTCAAGGTTGGCCGCAATTTCACCTTTGTCCTTGCGCGTGTAGCTGCCCGTCATGAGGTTTTCTTCAATGGTGAGGTGCGCAAAGCAATGCCGTCCTTCCATCACTTGCACCACACCGCGGTTGACCAAATCGGCAGGAGTGAGGTTTTCAATGCGCTCACCACGCAACTCAATGCTGCCCTTGGTGACATCGCCGCGCTCACCTTTGAGCAGATTGGAAATGGCCCGCAAGGTGGTGGTTTTGCCAGCACCATTGCCACCCAAAATAGCCACAATGCCTTGCTCAGGAACTTGCAGGGAGACCCCCTTCAACACCAAGATGACGTGGTTGTAAATGACTTCGATGCCACTGACATTCAATACAATTTTTTTATCGCTCATGGACTCTGCCTTTATGACCAAATGAAAATCTCAGGCGCTGAGACTTTCATTTGGCAACTGCTTTCGCAGTTACCAAAGCACCGCACATGCGTGCGGTGTGACCTATGCTTAAGACTGGCAATCAGCCGGTGTACGGCGATTCAGTTTCTTTTCTGCAGCATATTTGTCAGCAGCGGCTTTCACCATTGGCTTAATGATTTGCTCATCGGCCTGGTACCAGTCACTAGAGAACTCCCACTTGCTACCGCTCCATGTGTGAATGCGAGCCCAGTTGGCACCAATGTGATCGGCACAAGATGTTGAAATAGGACGCAACACACCTTTGAAGCCCAGGGCATCCAATTTGGGCTGTGTCAGGTTCAAGTTCTCATAACCCCAACGAGCTTGCTCACCGGTCATGACTTTGCCTTTGCCGTATTTCTCTTGGGCTTGGCGAACACCTTCAATACCAAACATGGCGCTGAACAAACCGCGCATGTAAAGCACTTCGCCCACTTCATCCTTAGGGCCTGTACCTTGGCCTTTGGCGTGCAACTTCTCTAGCACCTCTTTCACAACAGCAGAGCCCTTTTCGGCACCGTGTTGCATGGTGATGGCGTTGTAACCCTTAGCTCCCGCGCCAATGTCTTTGACATCTGGCTCTGCACCGGCCCACCACACGCCATAAATTTGCTCACGTGGGTAACCTGTGGCTTGCGCTTCTTTGAGCAAGGTGGAGTTCATCACACCCCAACCCCAGTTCAAAACGAAGTCAGGGCGATCACGGCGAATTTGCAACCAGGTTGACTTTTGCTCTACACCAGGGTGTGTGACGGGTAACAAGCTCAGCTTGAAGCCGTGCATGGCTGCGCGCTCTTGCAAAATCGGAATGGCTTCTTTGCCGAAGGGGCTGTCGTGATAAACCAAGGCAATGTGTTTGCCCTTGAGTTTGTCAGCACCACCCACTTTTTTGACAATGTCTTGAATGATCACATCGCCAGCAACCCAGTAGGTACCGGCCAAGGGGAAGTTCCACTTGAAGACATTGCCATCAGCTGATTCGCTGCGACCATAACCTGCCGTGATCAAAGGAATCTTGTCGCCAGGGGCTTTTTCTGTCAGCGCAAAAGTAATGCCTGTTGACAATGGTTGGAACACTGTAGCGCCACCATTTTTACCTTTAAGACGCTCATAGCACTCCACACCACGGTCTGTGGCGTAGCCAGTTTCGCATTCTTCGAAGCTGACTTTCACGCCATTGATACCACCGCGTGCGTTGACAAGCTTGAGGTAGTCGACATAGCCGTTGGCGAATGGCACACCATTGGGTGCGTAAGCGCCGGTTCTGTAGACCAAAACTGGAAAAAATTGCTCTTTGGTTTGAGCAGTTGCGACGGTGCTAACCAGCGCACTGGAAAGTCCTGCAACGGCCACCGTAGCGGCCAGGACGAGTTGACGAAGCTTCATGGTTGTCTCCTGTTAAGTTAAGTGTGAAGCACTGAGGGAAAAATCAATGTGGGAATGGCCATAAGCGCAGCTTTTGCTTGGCCACTGACCACAGTTTGGCCAAGCCATGGGGTTCGACAATCAAGAACCACACAATCAAGGCACCAAAAATCATGAACTCTGTGTGAGAGATGGCGGCAGTTGAAATGACAACGCCCACCAAACTGCCCGCCCAAGGCAAAAACTGATTGAGGAAAATGGGCAGCACCACAATGAAGGCTGCGCCAAAAAAACTGCCCATGATGGAGCCCATGCCGCCAATGATCACCATGAACAGCAATTGAAATGAGCGATCAATTGAAAACGCCGCTGGCTCCCAAGAGCCCAGGTGCACGAAGCCCCACAAAGCACCGGCCACGCCCACGATGAAGGAGCTGACAGCAAAAGCGCTGAGCTTGGCATACATAGGACGAATGCCAATGACGGCCGCAGCCACATCCATGTCGCGAATGGCCATCCACTCACGACCAATGGCTGAACGGACCAAATTCTTAGCCAGCAGGGCAAAGACAATCAAGAACACCAAGCAGAACAAATACTTCTCGACGGGCGTCTCAATGGCCAGCCCCATGATGCTCAAGTTAGAGACTGCAACTGAGCCGGACGCCGTGTTGTTGGTGAACCAGCCCACGCGCAGAAAAGCCCAGTCACAAAAGAATTGGGCTGCCAGTGTGGCAACCGCTAAGTAGAGTCCTTTGACTCGCAAACTGGGGATGCCAAAAAAGATACCCACCAGCGTTGCAAAAAATCCACCACTGAGAATCGCAACAATGAGGGGAATGCCATCAATTCGAATGTAGGCGTTGTAGGCCATATAAGCACCCACGGCCATGA
>CALCBL010000163.1 GCA_937897495.1 uncultured Burkholderiales bacterium | reverse complement strand
AAAATACGACTTGGCCAGCGAAGACAGCCGCCTAGGCGTCAATGTCAGCTCGCTTGACATGATCAACGAGCGTTTCATTCGCGTGTTTCGCTTGGGTTTGTTGGAAATGCTTCGCACCAGCCCCAAGGTCAATGGCACGCAAGTTCAAATTGTTCGATTTGGTGACTACCTCAAAGGCTTGAAAGCCCCCATGTCGGTCAACATGATTCGGATGAACCCCTTGCGCGGCTACTCCATTGTGGTGATTGACCCCACGGTGGTCTTTAGCTCGCTTGACACTTTCTTTGGTGGCTTTGGCCGCGGTGTAGGTGATCTGCCACCAAGCCGCATGTTCACACCCACTGAATCTAGAATCATCAACATGATTTTGGAAGTTTTTTTCAAATCTCTCAAAGAGGCATGGTCTCCGATCTTGCCCCTTGAATTTGAATTGGTCAGCTCAGAAATAAACCCTCAGTTTGCTCAAATTGCAGATGAGAACGACTTGGTCATCCTGACTCGCTTTGAAGCAGAGGGCAATATCGATGCCCAAGGCTTTATCGATTTGGTCTACCCCTATGCCTCACTAAAGCCTATTCGCGAGTTACTTCGCAGTCGTGTCCAATCGGGCGACGGCAACGAAGAGTCCGACAAACAATGGCGCGATGAACTGGAAGACGCTGTTGAAAGCGCCAGCCTTGAAGCTCGCATTTTGTTAGGTCACATTGAAACCTCCTATGGCGAAATTGAAGCCATGCGAGAAGGCGATGTTTTGTTTTTCAAGAAGCCCGAATTGGCCCGCATGATGGTCAATGGTTTGCCTGCCTTTGATGTACAGGTAGGCGCCTTGGGTGCACAAGTAGCGGTTCAAGTTGAACGCGCTTACATCCCAGGCTTGCAATAATTTTTCCAGGAAACTGTCATGACCGATAACACCGCTGACGCCACCCTTGACACCCCTTTGTTGACAGATGCCTCTGGCAAAATCGACCAAGAAGTGTTGCAAAATATTTCTGTCACCATGTCCATCGAAGTGGGCCGTGCACAAATCAAAATTCGCGACCTCATGCGCCTCACTCAAGGCAGCGTGGTCGAACTAGACCGAATTGCCGGCGAGCCCCTAGATCGGAAGAGCTGCTGGTGAACAACACCGTTGTGGCACAAGGTGAAATTGTGCTGGTCAACGATCGCTATGGTGTTCGCTTAACGCGCGTTGCGCCTGCCGCCGAACGCATGAAGAATTTGTGAGTTGAATCATGGCACCCGGCATTACAAGCGCTGACGTTTTTAGGATGCTCGGCAGCTTAGCCTTGGTGATAGTCCTTTTGGTGGCTCTTTTATGGGCCC
>CALCBL010000162.1 GCA_937897495.1 uncultured Burkholderiales bacterium | reverse complement strand
ATCCGGTGGGGTGACCGGGTGAGATGACATCAGCGCGCATTGTTTTACCAATGTTCAGATCGTGGCAATGTGTGCACGCTAAATTCATTCGACCCATGCGCGTTGTGAAAAGTTTTGCACCCGCGTTCAGTTCAACTTGCCAACGCTTTTGGCTGTCTTTGTTTGGCAATATTTGAAATGGCAAGCCAGCACTGCTTGAATGCAAGAGGGCACTGAGAGAAAGTAACTCGGTATTTTCAAGGCTTTTCAAAGGACGCAAAGTCCGCTGTGAACAAGTCAAAATTTGATCTTCCATGTTGATCAACTTTTGTTGTTTGTCAGACCACTTCGGATACTGCGGTGCAACCGATTTCATGGTTTCAATATCGCCATGACACTGCGCGCATGAAGGCTGACCCGCGGCGCCATTCCAGAGCGTTCTGCCTTGCTCCAGCCACAAACTGATGGGGTTGGTGCTGGCATCGCTTTGCATGGCTTTCAATGCGGGACTCAAAAATGCTTGGCCACTGAGTTGATTCAAAGGACCACTTGGCAACTTGAATGGTTCTGAAGACACTGTTTGTGCCGTGGATGCCAACGACCCGCAAAAAAGCAGGCTCAAAAATGCTGATTTGAGCATGGCTTTAAATGACCAAGCGTTGTTGGGTTTCACCCATTTGTCCCAAATCGTCTTGCCATATGACTTTGACAATGCCGCCTTCAGCAGGCACAGACACAGGAAATGCAAGGTAAACAGGGGAGGTCATGGCAGTCCCCAAATCAGCTTCCATGATCAAACGATCATTCAAATAGGCGCGAACCGTGTGAATGATGTTTTTTGGAATACGGTTCCCAGAATCATCCACGCGAAAACCGGAATTCATCGGATGCGCGGCAGACCAGCGAGCCTCTACATGACCGCCAGCTTTAACCTGGCCTGTCAATGCAAGTCGAGTGAGAATGGGTGAGCTCATGTGAAATTAAGACTCATCTAAGCACGCAGTGGAAGTAATCACAGTAGGCGCGTGATTGGCCCGCTCACTGCCGTCATTGAACACCGCGACAAGCCATACGG
>CALCBL010000161.1 GCA_937897495.1 uncultured Burkholderiales bacterium | reverse complement strand
TGTCCAACGTGCATCCTGCGGCCATCGCGCATGAGCGCGACGACCGTGTGAAGCGCTTGGCCGGCAAGATTGATCGGGTTTTGGTGGATGCACCTTGCTCTGGGCTGGGCACCCTTAGGCGCAATCCAGATTTGAAATGGCGCCAAAAGCCTGAAGGCATTGCCGAAGTCACGGCAACTCAAACTGCTATTTTGGAAAGTGCAGCGCGTTTGTTGAAGCCGGGTGGCCGTTTGGTCTATGCCACCTGCAGCATGCTGCCGCAAGAAAATGAAGAGATCGCTGAAGCGTTTTCGAAGGCGCATCCCGATTTCACTGTTTTGCCTGTGGCCGAAGAACTGACTCGCTTGAAAGTGGCCAATGCCGACAAGCTGTGCAATGGCCATTTTTTACGCTTGTGGCCGCATCGGCATGGCACCGACGGTTTCTTTGCAGCAATTTGGGTTCGAAAGTGAATCCTAAAGCGCTAACTTTGCCGCTTGCTTGTTGAAATCACTGTCAATTTGAATTCGGAAATCTTAAAATACTCGGATTGCCTTAAGGGGCACCTCTACTCAGAAAGAGACTGCATGTTGTTACTCGACTCGGCTGTATTTGATGCGGTCATTGACTGGATGGCAAACGGAATCATGGGATTTTCGGGTTGGCAAATTTTCTTTGTCATTCTGGGCCTCACGCACATCACGATTGCCAGCGTGACCATTTTCTTGCACCGCCACCAAGCGCACCGGGCCTTGGATTTGCACCCCATTGCATCGCATTTTTTCCGCTTTTGGTTGTGGATGACCACCGGTCAGGTGACCAAAGAGTGGGCTGCCATTCACCGCAAGCACCACGCCAAGTGCGAGCAAGCCGAAGACCCGCACAGCCCGCATGTGCATGGCATTCGCACGGTGTTGTTCACTGGTGCCGAGTTGTATCGCAAAGAATCTAAAAACAAAGAAACCCTCAGCCGCTATGGCCATGGCACCCCCGACGACTGGATAGAGCGCAATCTGTATTCGCGCTTTTCCTGGCAAGGCGTGGCATTGATGTTGATCATCGATGTGGCCTTGTTCGGCGCTTTAGGCCTCACTGTGTGGGCCGTTCAAATGGCTTGGATTCCCATCACCGCAGCGGGCATCATCAATGGCGCTGCCCACTACTGGGGCTACCGCAACTTCGAGGCACACGACGCCAGCACCAACATCTCGCCTTGGGGCATCTTGATCGGTGGCGAAGAGTTGCACAACAACCATCACACCTACCCAACGTCTGCCAAGTTGTCGGTCAAGCCCTATGAATTTGATCTGGGCTGGGCTTACATCTGCATCTTGCAAGCTGTAGGTTTGGCCACTGTGAAAAAGACGCCGCCTGTCTTGGCCTTTGGCGAAGTACGCCCCGTGGCCGATGAAAAAACTTTGGAAGCTTTGATCACCAATCGATATGCCGTGATGGCGGGTTACGCCCGACAAATGCGAGCAGTTTTCCGCGAAGAAGTGGCCAATGCCAAACTTGACGCCAGTGTTTTGAAAGTAGCCAAGCGTTGGATTCACCGCGATGGCGACAAAATACCGGCCGAAGCACGCGCGCCTTTGAGCGCCACCCTCGCGGCCTACCCCGTGCTAGACAAAATGTTGGCCATGCGCGAAGAACTTCGTCAAATTTGGCTCAACACATCCCACAACCGCGAACAACTTGCCCTAGACCTGCAAGCCTGGTGTAAATGCGCTGAAGATAGCGGCATTGCTGCTTTACGTGATTTTTCTACTCAGCTTCGCGCGGCCCGCGCTTAATCGATTGGGGCGGCCAATTTAAATGAGACAAACAATTGGGGTCAGAGCAACATAAATTGTTTGTCTCATAGAT
>CALCBL010000160.1 GCA_937897495.1 uncultured Burkholderiales bacterium | reverse complement strand
AGCTGCCACGGGTGGCAACCGATACAAATGATTCAAAAACTTTGAGCTTGTCCATCAGTCAAACTTGATTCCGGCTTCCCGAATCAAGTCACCCCACTCAGATTGCTCTGCTTTTAGATACGCCGCAATTTTTTCTAAATTGCCACCGATGGGTGTGCTGCCTTCAGCGGCCATTTGAGCCATGAAGCTGGCGCTGTTTAAAACTTTCTCGGCCGCTGCATTGAGGCGTCTTAAAACGGGTGTTGGCGTGTTGGCGGGGGCCACGACCATCTTCCAATCAACCGCTTCAAAACCTTTGTAACCTTGCTCGGCCACGGTGGGAACTTGCGGCAAAACTTTGAGTCTTTGTGTGGAGGTGACCGCTAATGCGCGCAACTTGCCGCCTTGCAACATGCCCAGTACAGATTGAGGCGTTGAAAACATGTAGTCGGTCTGTCCGCCCAGTAAGTCGGTGATGGCCGGTGCAGCGCCTTTGTAGGGCACGCTGAGGACTTTGAAATTGGCTTTCTTAGAAAGCATTTCACCTGCCAAATGGCCCACTGTGCCCGTGCCGGCCAAGGCTTGTTTGACGGACTCAGGCTTGGCCCTTGCAGACCTGATCAAGTCGTCTAAATTTTTCCAAGCTGAATCAGTGCGCACCACCAAGACCATGGGAATTTCTGCCACAAGGGCCACCGGGACAAAATCTTTTTGAGCATCGAAAGGCATCTTAGCCATGGCCGAAGGATTGATGGCTAGGTTGGAGGTTTGACCCATCCCGAGCGTGAGTCCATCGGGCTTGGCTTTGGCCACCAAGTCCATGCCAATGTTGCCCCCAGCCCCTGGTTTGTTGTCGATTAAAAAAGACCATTGTGTGTCTTGTGTGATCTTCTCAGCAAGATGTCGTGTGACCGTGTCGGTGCCGCCGCCGGGCGTGAAAGGAACGATGAACCGAATTGGCTTTTCGGGCCATTGGGTTTGAGCTTGCGTAGCAACAGCCATGACTGTGAACAAGCCTCCCAGTACGACGACAGAGAAGTTTTGTAATAAGCCGCGTCGCTGCTTCACAAAGAGCTGGGTCAATTCAAAATTAGAGGGCGTCATTCATTTTTCTCCCATATTAAGTGGGTGGGCTGAGCTTTTGAATTTCTTCAGGTGTGTAGCCCAAGCTCTTTAACAAACTCTCGTTGTGCTCACCCAAATGGGGCGGAGGTTGCCGAACCTTCAAGCGCTCTTGGCCCATGCTCAGCGGCAACAAGACGGTATGAATGCTTCGGCCATCGTTCAAGGTCATCGGCGCGAGGCCGCCTGTGGCATGCAAATGAGGGTCGTCTAACAATTCGTGAGGCGCTGTGATGGGCGCATAGGGCAGTGAATTATTTTCAAAAACTTCACTCAGTTCTTGTGCAGAGAAATTTTGAAGACGTTCTCGCAAAATGGGCAGCAGCCATTCACGCGCTAGCACGCGATCATTGTTGCTGGTCAGCTTAGGGTCATTGAACAAATCTGAGTAGCCAAAGGCCTCGCAAAATATTTTCCATGCGGTGTCGCTCACAACCGCCAAAAATATTTGCTCG
>CALCBL010000159.1 GCA_937897495.1 uncultured Burkholderiales bacterium | reverse complement strand
GGACATGAAAACTTCCCCTTTGGCCTTGCTCAAAGACCCCTCACTCATCAAAACAGACGCCTTGATCAACGGCCAGTGGGTTAAAGGCAGCAAACGTTTTGACATCCATGACCCCGCTACAGGCGCAAAACTGGCCGATGTGGCCAACTTGGGAGCCGCCGAAGCCGAACAGGCCATTGCTGCAGCCAATGCCGCCCTTCCGGCCTGGCGTGGCAAAACCAGCAAAGAGCGCAGCGTTTTGCTGCGCAAATGGTATGACCTTCTCATGGCCAACGTTGAGGATTTAGGTCGCATCATGACCGCCGAGCAAGGCAAACCCTTGGCTGAAGCCAAAGGCGAAGTGATGTACGGCGCCAGCTTTGTCGAGTGGTACGCAGAAGAAGCCAAGCGCGTGAATGGCGAGACATTGCCCCAATTTGACAACACGCGCCGTCTGATTGTGATCAAGCAGCCCATCGGTGTCTGCGCTGCCATTACCCCTTGGAACTTCCCTTTGGCCATGATCACCCGCAAAGTGGCGCCCGCTTTGGCGGCTGGTTGCACCGTGGTTATCAAGCCCGCCGAGTTGACGCCCTTAACAGCTTTGGCCGCAGGCGAGCTGGCCATTCGCGCAGGCATTCCAGCGGGTGTCATCAATTTGCTCACCGCCGATTCAGACAACAGCATTGCCGCAGGCAAAGTGTTCTGTTCAAGCGATATTGTTCGTCACATTAGCTTCACGGGTAGCACCGAAGTAGGCCGAATTTTGATGGCGCAATCGGCGCCCACTGTGAAAAAACTGTCGCTTGAATTGGGTGGCAATGCGCCCTTTATTGTGTTTGACGATGCCGACATCGACAGCGCCGTAGAAGGCGCCATGGCAAGCAAGTACCGAAATGCAGGTCAAACGTGCGTGTGCGCCAACCGCATTTATGTTCAAGAGTCGGTGTACGACGCATTTGTGCAAAAGTTTGCCGCCAAAGTGAAAGCCCTGAAAGTGGGCAATGGCTTTGAAGAAGGCGTGGTCCAAGGCCCGCTCATTGAACCGGCCGCATTGGCAAAAGTCACACGCCACGTGGAAGACGCCAAAGCCAAAGGGGGTGTCGTGTTGGCAGGCGGCAAAGCATTGAACGGCCAGTTCTTCGAACCTACCGTCATTGGCAACGCCACTTCAGACATGTTGTGCGCCCGTGAGGAAACCTTTGGACCCTTTGCACCTGTCTTTAAATTCAAAACCGAACAAGAGGCCATCGATGCTGCCAACAACACAGAGTTTGGTTTGGCAAGCTATTTCTACAGCCGCGATGTAGGCCGAATTTTCCGAGTTAGCGAAGCTTTGGAATACGGCATGGTGTGTATCAATGTGGG
>CALCBL010000158.1 GCA_937897495.1 uncultured Burkholderiales bacterium | reverse complement strand
GCTGCCTGTAGAGGGTCCTCAATTCCAATTGCTTTTAAAGTTCATGCGCGAGAATACCAATGTCTGGTGCAAAGTCACATGCCCCGAGCGCTTGTCTGTCACGGGTTCGCCTGCTTTAAATGGCGAGCAAAACGCTTACAAAGACGTCGTGCCATTTGCCAAGGCCATTGTCGACGAGTTTCCAGATCGCGTGCTGTGGGGCACCGACTGGCCGCATCCCAATTTGAAAAAGCACATGCCCGATGACGGCCTGTTGGTGGACTTTATTCCGCACATTGCCACCACGCCTGAGTTGCAGCAAAAGTTGTTGGTCAACAATCCCATGCGCCTTTACTGGCCAGAGGAGAAAATTTAATGGCCCTTGATAAACCCTATTTGGATGTGCCTGGCACCATCATTTTCGATGCCGAGCAAAGCCGCAAAGGCTATTGGATCAATCAGTTTTGCATGTCGCTCATGAAAGCCGAAAATCGCGAGCGATTCAAGGCCAATGAGCGTGCTTACTTGGACGAATGGGCCATGACCGAAGAGCAAAAACAAGCTGTCATGGCGCGTGATTTAAACTGGTGCATGCGCACAGGTGGCAACATTTATTTCCTTGCCAAAATTGGCGCCACTGACGGTAAAAGCTTTCAGCAAATGGCTGGCTCCATGACGGGTATGACCGAAGAGGAGTACAGAAACATGATGATCAGTGGTGGCCGTTCAGTGGAGGGCAATCGATACGTTGGAGAAAACGGCAGCGCCCAAGCACAAAATCAACCACAAGGCTCTGCCGGCAAGAAAGCACACTGAACATGGCCAAAATTACAGCTTCCGTCTTTACATCGCACGTGCCCGCTATTGGCGCCGCCCTTGACTTGGGCAAAACAAATGAGCCCTATTGGCAGCCTCTTTTTCAAGGCTATGACTATGGCAAGCAATGGATGAAAGACAACAAGCCAGATGTTATTTTCTTGGTCTACAACGATCACGCTACCGCATTCAGCTTGGACATGATTCCTACCTTTGCCATTGGCACAGCCGCACAATTTCGGCCGGCCGACGAGGGCTGGGGGCCGCGTCCAGTACCTGTGGTCAAAGGCCACCCTGAATTGGCTGCTCACATTGCACATTCGGTCATTCAGCAAGATTTTGACCTCACCATTGTGAACAAAATGGATGTAGACCATGGCCTCACAGTGCCCTTGTCTTTGATGTGTGGCCAGCCACCTACAGACAAATTTGAATGGCCATGTCCCGTCATTCCCTTTGCTGTCAATGTGGTCCAGTACCCCGTGCCAAGTGGCCAGCGTTGCTTCAATTTGGGCAAAGCCATTCGCAAAGCCATTGAAACTTACGACGAAGATATCAACGTTCACATCTGGGGCACCGGTGGCATGAGTCACCAACTTCAAGGTGCGCGTGCGGGGCTTATCAACAAAGAGTTTGACCGTGTTTTCATGGACAAGCTCATCAACGATCCGCAAGCCGCTGCCGATATTTCGCACATCGACTATGTGCGTGAAGCTGGCAGCGAAGGCATTGAGTTGGTCATGTGGCTGATTGCGCGTGGCGCCATGAACGATGTGAATGGTGGCAAAGCGCCTGTGCTCAAGCAACGTTTCTACCATGTGCCTGCTTCCAATACGGCGGTAGGGCATGCAATCTTAGAAAATCAATTTTGAACAGAGGAAAATAAAATGTCGCAAACAATCAAAGTTGCGTTGGCTGGTGCCGGCGCATTTGGTATCAAACACTTGGATGGCATCAAGAACATCGATGGTGTTGAGGTGGTGTCATTGATTGGCCGTGAATACAACAAAACCAAAGAGGTCGCAGACAAATATGGCATCGGCCATGTCACGACAGATTTGTCAGACAGCTTGGCGATCCCCGAAGTCGATGCCGTGATTTTGTGCACGCCAACGCAAATGCACGC
>CALCBL010000157.1 GCA_937897495.1 uncultured Burkholderiales bacterium | reverse complement strand
GGCAGCAGGATCTGCTGATTTGTTGGCCGACAAATTGGCAGGGCGCACCAGTAGCTTGCCACTAGAGCCCTTCACTTTCAAATCCGCTTAGGATTGAAAGGCTAACTCAAAACGCCTTAAAGATCTGGCACGCTGGCGTGTCAGGGATATCCGTTGGGATTTTGAGACTGCCAGCGCCATGTGTCTTGGCACATGTCATCGATTGATTTTTTGGCTTGCCAATTTAAAGTGCTTTGTGCTTTTTGAGGGTCGGCCCAATAAGCTGCCACATCACCAGGACGACGCGGCGAAATTGCAAAGGGTAAATCTCGGCCACACGCCTGGCTGAATGCGCGGTGCATTTCAAGCACACTGACGCCTTGCCCACTGCCTAAGTTAAAGACGTGGTGACCGCTCCGTCCATGGGCATAGGCAAGCGCTGCAATGTGCCCACTTGCTAAGTCGGTCACGTGAATATAGTCGCGAACCCCCGTGCCGTCGGGGGTTGGGTAATCGTTGCCAAACACTTGCAGCACTTCTCTTCTACCCACTGCAACTTGCGCAAGAAAGGGCATGAGATTGTTGGGAATGCCCTGTGGATCTTCCCCCATCAAGCCGCTGGGATGAGCACCCACCGGATTGAAGTACCTTAGCGATGTCATTGACCATGCGGTATCCGAAACCGATACATCGGCCATGATCTGATCGACCATCAGCTTGCTTTGTCCATAAGGATTGGTGGGCGAAGTGGGCACATGTTCATTCCAAGGTGGCTCAGAAGAGTCACCATAAACTGTGGCCGAAGAACTGAACACCAAGGTTTTGACATTGCACTGCTTCATGGCCTCCATGAGTACCATGCTGCCGTGCACATTGTTGTCGTAGTACTTCAAGGGCATGCTGACCGATTCGCCGACCGCTTTCAAGCCAGCAAAATGAATGACGGCTTCAATGGCGTGCTCTCTTAAAACCTTTTGAAGTAGATCGGCATCGCGCACGTCACCTTCTATAAAAGCAGGACGAGTACCCGTGATTTGGTGAATACGATCTAGAACACTGATTTTGGAATTGACCAATGAGTCAATGATGACAGGCTGCCAGCCTTTTTCAAGCAACTGCACACATGTGTGGCTGCCGATATAGCCGGTACCACCTGTCACCAATATCTTCATGAATTAATTCCAGGAAACCGATGCCATGTCGTTGGCAAAAATGGGTGAACTGGACCACAAACCTTTGAGCCCCTTTTTGTAGACCGCCGTGTTGGTGGCGTTGAACAAAAACACATTGACCGAGTCGTTGGCAATCATGCGCTGCATGTCGCCAAACAATTTGGTGCGGTCTTTGGCGCCCGTTGTGGCGGAGTGCTTGGCCGCTAGATCGCGGAAGGCTTTGCTGTCGTAGCCCCAGTAGTAGTTGGGGTTGGCATAGGCCATGTAATCGAGTGGCTCAACGTGGTTGATGACGGTGAGGTCAAAGTTGCCTTTGAAAGTGCCGCCCAACCATTGCGCCCATTCGACGTTTTCAATTTTGGCCACGATGCCGACTTTGGCCAATTGCGCAGCCAAGATTTCGCCACCTTTGCGGGCGTAGGGTGGGGGAGGCAAAGTGAGGGTGACATTCAAAGGCGTTTGTACGCCGGCTTCTTTGAGCAGAGCCTTTGCTTTTTCAGGGTCAAAAGCGTATTGGCCTGTGAGGTCGACATAGCCTGCATCTGTCGGTGCCATGTGGCTACCAATGGGTTTGGCCAAGCCTTCGAACACACCATCAATGAAGGCCTTTTTGTCGATGGCATGTGACAAGGCGCGGCGAACGCGCACATCGTCAAAGGGTTTCTTTTTGTTGTTGATGGTCATGATGCCTTTGCCGGCCGTGCTGCCCATTTCAACTGCAAAACGCTTGTCTGCTTGAAACTGCTTCAAGCTTTGGGGAGACTGAAAGCGAGGCATGCCATCAATGTCGCCAGCTAGCAGGGCTGCCACTTGCGCAGAAGAATCGTTGATAAAACGGAAGGTGACTTTTTTAAGTTTGACATTGGCAGCATCTCGGTAGCCATCCCACTTGGTCAAAGTAACAGCAGTGCCTTTAGCCCAGTTTTCTAATTTGTAAGGGCCAGTACCAACAGGCTTGGTGGCTGCGCTGTCTGCAGAATTGGGGTGCAAGATGACGGCAGTGTTCTCGCCCATGCGAAACAAGAAGTTGCCATCGGGGTTGGTCAAAACCAAAACCACCGTGTGCGCATCGGGTGTGGAGATGTAGCTGATGTTGTTGAACACAGCGCCCTTTGCTTTGTTGGTGCTCTTCTCGGCTTTGGCGCGATCAAAACTGAACTTCACAGCCGCAGAATCAAAGGCTGCGCCATCTTGAAACTTGACACCTTTGCGCAATTTGAAGGTGAAGGCTTTGCCGTCAGCATCCATGGTCCAACTTTCGGCCAGCAAGGGCGTGATGGAACCATCGACATTGATTTTGGTCAGGCCTTCAAGAATGTTGTAGTGCACCACTTCACCAATGGCGGCGGCTGGCGCAGTGGTGGGGTCTAGGCTGGTAGGCTCCAAAATCATGCCCACCACCACGCTGTCTTTTTTAGACTGCGCATGTGCTGCAGGATGAACAAGAATGATGCTGGCCGCGGCAACCAGGGCTAAACCAAATTGGCCCAGTTGGCGACGCGTTGAACGAGGTGCTTGTGTCATAAAAAACTCCTTCATCAAAAAATTAGACTTCATCTTCAAATACTTGGCTTGCAGGTTTGTCAATCACTGCGAGAGGCCAGGAATGGCAGCCAGCAATGCTTGGGTGTAGGGGTGTTGTGGCCGTTGAAAAATTTCATCGGCCGAACCAGCCTCCACCACCTGCCCATGCTGCAAAACAATCACATCGTCGCACATCAGGTTGATGACTGCAAGATCATGGCTGACAAACAAGTAACTCAAGCCAAAACGGTCCTGCAAGTCCATCATCAGGTTGAGCACTTGGGCTTGCACCGACACATCCAAAGCGCTCACAGGCTCGTCGGCCACGATGAGGGAAGGTCGGGTGATCAAGGCCCTGGCGATGGCGATGCGCTGGCGTTGGCCGCCAGAGAATTCATGTGGGTATTTGTCGAGGTCTGAGGCCCGCAAGCCGACTTCTGTGAGGGCAAAAGTTGCGCGGTCTTTTAAATCTTGGGTACTTAGCAATTGCCCAGAGCCGCTGCTCAATGTGCTGTGAAGTGGCTCTGTCACGATAGACAAAACTTTTTGCCTCGGATCGAGCGAGCCATAGGGGTCTTGGAAGACCATTTGAAAATCGCTGCGCGCAAGTCGAAGCTGGTCTTGCGGCAACGCATTCAAGTTTTTTCCATTGAAAAATACCTTGCCTTGCGTGGGTTTTTCAAGGGCCATGACCAAACGGGCCAAGGTCGACTTGCCTGAACCTGATTCGCCCACAATGCCCATGCTCTTGCCAGCGGCCAATTGAAAACTGACATCCTTCAAGGCTTGAATGTGCCCTGCCTTGGCAAACAGCGAAGGCTTGGGCAAAGCATATTGCTGACTCACATGTTGCACGTCCAGCAAAACTTGGTGGGGGCTCTTCATGCAGAGGCCTCCAATTTTTGCCATTCAGGGCACCGCACCCAATGCGCGTTAACACGCCTTGACTTGTCAGCAACGTTTTCATCAATGCCATCATGTGTGCCTGGCACAAGTTCAAGCTGCGGCACCGTCTGCCTGCAATTGTCTTGGACATAAGCACAGCGGTCTGCAAATGCGCAGCCTTGTGGCCAGTTGAAAATTTCAGGCACATTGCCCGCGATGGTTTGCAGTCGAGTGCCTCGTTTCAAACCCAGCTGGGGGCGCGCAGCAAATAGCCCTTGGGAATAAGGGTGGGCTCGCATGCCAAACAAGGCTTTGGTGGGTGCACTTTCAACAACAGCACCGCCGTACATCACCATGACGCGTTCAACTTGGTCGCGCATGAGGCCCAAATCGTGGCTAATCAAAAGCAGGCCCATACCATCCTCGGCCACCAATTGGCGAATTAGGGCAAGCACTTCTTTTTGCACAGTGACATCAAGGGCCGTAGTGGGTTCGTCGGCAATCAAAATGTCGGGCTGACAGGCCAGAGCGATAGAGATCATGACGCGCTGACGCTGACCCCCTGAAAGTTGGTGCGGGTAGTTGTCCAATCGCTCACGTGCCCTTGGCAATTGAACGCGTTCTAACAATTCAAGCGCGCGTGCTTTGGCGGAAACCAAATCCATGCCTTGATGCAACTGCAGCGGCTCGGCAATTTGTTTCCAAATAGGGTGCAAAGGATTGAGCGCAGTCATGGGCTCCTGAAAAATCATGGCCATGCGCGTACCTCGCAGGGTGCACAAAGCTTCATCGCTCAGTTGAGTAAGATCAGT
>CALCBL010000156.1 GCA_937897495.1 uncultured Burkholderiales bacterium | reverse complement strand
AAGCCCTTATGTCTACATGAAGAACCTTGCAAATTGCATTCTTCAACGAGGTGGCAAATTTGTACACCAACACATTGATGAAATTGTGATGGGCAACGACCATGTTCAACTCAGCGGCGGCGGGGTAATTAGCGAGCAAGCAGATCAAGTGGTTGTGGCTGCAGGCGCATGGTCAAAAAAACTATTGCACCCTCATGATCAAGTTCTCTTGAACACCGAGCGCGGTTACCACGTGATGTTTCCAGACGCCGAAAAATTATTGACAACACCGACTTGTTACCCAGAGCATGGTTTTTACATGACACCCATGATGGATGGCATTCGAGCAGCAGGAACTGTAGAGTTGGGCGGACTGGGTCGAGCGCCAAACCCAAAACGAATTGAAGTCATCGAAAAAGCCACAAGACAGTTGATTCAAGGCTTAGGCCCCAGTGGTGACACGTGGCTTGGACACCGCCCCTCCATGCCCGATTCACTGCCAGTCATCGGGCATTCTCCCCACAATGAAAGAATCATTTATGCTTTTGGGCATGGGCATCTGGGACTCACCTTGGCTGGTATTACGGGTCGCTTGGTGGCTGAAATTGCCGGTGGACACGCATTGTCTAAAAATATCAATGCACTGCGGCCGCATCGATTTTGAGCCGTTTTTTGCAACACTCGCAGCCAACCTAAAACACAAACCCTCGCAGAGATCTGGCACACAACACAAGCCCACTAAGGCATAAAAAACTGTGAATAAAGGGTTTGAGAAAAGCCGCTTGAATTCGAAGTGCCAATTGGTGTCCCAGCCAAACACCCGCAATGGCAAAAGGCAGGAGCAGCATCAAGCATTTCCACAGCTCTATATTGTTCAGACCCCCTGCTACACCCACCATGCACAGCGCAATGGATGACAGGCCAATGATGGTCATCGGCATGGTCGCCCTGATTAAAAATGGATCCGACAAGCGCTGCGAAAGCCAGGACATGACAACCGGCCCAGCTGTGCCAAACATGGTTTCGACAAGCCCCATCATGAAACCTGCCAAGTGACGCATCGATGGCCGGAGTTGGACCGCCACTGCAGCGCCCTTGAGACCTCGCCAGCCAATGTAGATCACATAGAGTCCCAAGCAAAGAAGCAGGCCATCACCCTGAGTGATGCGCATGAGCACAATGCCAGCGACTGCGCCAAAAATAACCGAAGGCAGCAAAGGCGGCAACTCTTTCCACATGACTTGCCGAAAATTCAAGCCCGTGTGCAAGATGGCTGCAGGCACATCAATCAGAAGCATCAAGGGAACCACCATTGCAAGTGGCCAATCCCATGCCAACAAAGGAACAATGATCAGGGCAGAACCGAACCCTGCAATACCCAGCACAAAATAGCCTACAAAAACGACTGCAAATTGATACAGACCCGCTTCCATTTAGTTCAAAACACCGTGTGCAATGACGCAAGCTGCGTCCACCGTAAAGGCATTGCTGGCAATGGCCTCAACAACTTGCTTGGATGAAAGACACGTCAATTCACTCACCTCACCGTCTTGATTGACAGGCGTCACATCAGGCGGAACAAGCAGGTTGTAAACCCACAATGTTTCATGGTGCCAACCCGTTGCCACTGCACGGCAGGTACTCACATGGCCATGAGAGACCGCAGTCAATGCCAAGGTCTCAGAAAGTCCAGCCTCTTCAGCCATTTCTCTAACAGCGCAGGTTTGAAGTGACTCACCCACTGGTAAACCGCCTGCGGCAACGTTGTCCAGCATGCCAGGGTCTGTAGGCTTGGTTACAGCTCTGCGGCCACACCATAAATGCCCTTCATGTGTGAAGCCATTCACATGCACAGCATGACTGCGCAAACCAAAAAACCTGAAGGCCGATCGCTCCATTTCAAAAGCCGCGCGCAATAGAGACGTAGGCTCTAAACACTGCGGCCCAGTTCCAATGACATGGTCTTCCCAGAAGCTGAATTTTTCATTGCGCCAACCCGTTACATAACCCAGGTCGTGCAGTTGCTTGGCAAACTCAGCCAAAGCCCTACTTCGAGAAGCAGGCGTTCTCTCTGGAGTATCCCAATGCAAGCCAAGAGGAAGATCAGTCCATTGGCTACTTAAGCTTTGCAGAACTTTGGCATGCGCAGGCATGATGTACCCAGCGGCAGCAGGCGAGCCTCCCAAATACCAAGGGACTGCATCTACTGGCAAGGGCTGCATCGCTTGCTTCAAGCACTGATGCAACACTTGGATTTCTGGAGCGCTGAGAGCGGCCTTGAACTTTTCAATGGCGTTCATGCTGTCTACACATTCAAGTTAGCCCTAGACGCAACGTCAATGCGCCTGATCCCAGTTCAGTCCCACACCCACTTCGGCCAACAAAGGCACTTTGAGTGTGGCTACTTCAGCCATCCATTTTGGCACTGCAACTTTGAGCCACTCAACTTCATCTTCAGGCACTTCAAAAACCAATTCGTCGTGCACCTGCATGATCACTTTGCTTTTGCGTTGTTCTTTGTCAATGCCTGCTTGCACAGCCATCATCGACAGCTTGATCAAATCGGCTGCAGTGCCCTGCATAGGCGCATTGATCGCTGCACGCTCAGCACCCGCACGACGGGGTCCGTTAGGAGAATTGATTTCCGGCAAATACAACCTGCGGCCAAATACAGTTTCAACATAGCCTTGCGATTTGGCTTGCTCGCGCGTTTCGTCCATGTAGCGCTTGACACCTGCAAAGCGTTGGAAGTAACGCTCAATGTAATTTTTGGCAGCGCCATTGTCGATGCCCAAGGCCTTGGCCAAACCAAACGCACTCATGCCGTAAATCAAACCAAAATTAATGGTTTTGGCATAGCGGCGCTGCTCACTCGAAACTTGATCGGGCGTTAAACCAAACACTTCGGCCGCAGTGGCTTTGTGCACGTCCAAGCCTTGATGAAAGGCTTTGAGCAAGGCCTCGTCACCGCTCAAATGCGCCATGATGCGCAACTCAATTTGCGAATAGTCAGCACTGGCAATGAAACTACCAGCAGGTGCCACAAAAGCTTCGCGCACTTTGCGGCCCTCTGCCGTGCGAATGGGAATGTTTTGCAAATTTGGATCGTTGCTGGACAAACGGCCTGTGACGGCCACCGCTTGCGCGTAATGCGTATGCACCCTGCCCGTTCTGGGCAAAGCCATTTGCGCCAGCTTGTCGGTGTAAGTACCCTTCAGTTTGGACAAACTGCGGTGCTCCAAAATGCGCGCAGGCAAAGGGTAGTCTTCTGCTAGTTTTTCCAACACTTCTTCATCGGTACTGCGCGCACCCGTCGCGGTTTTTTTAATGACGGGCAAACCCAGTTTGTCAAAAAAGATTTCACCAAGTTGTTTAGGGCTGCTCAAGTTAAAGGGCTGCCCTGCAATTTCATAAGCTTCAGTTTCTAGTTGCAAAATGCGTTGCCCCAAGGCTTGGCTTTGTGCGGCCAGTGTGGGGCCATCAATTAGCACGCCATTGCGCTCAATGCGAAACAAAGCTTCGCTGGTGGCAATTTCGATGTCATAGATGGCACGCAGTTTGGCATCGGCTTGAATGCGGGGCCAGAGCACACCATGCACATCCAAGCATTGGTCTGAATCTTCACAAGAATACTCAGAGGCTTTTTCGACATCAACTTGTGCAAACGAAATTTGATGCACACCTTTGCCGCACATGTCTTCGTAAGTCAAACCGGTACGGCCAACATGTCGCAATGCCAAACTGGTCAGGCTGTGCGGCTTGTGGACTTCCAGCACATAACTTTGCAGCATGGTGTCGTGTGCATAGCCACGCACCTCAATGCCTTGATTGGCAAACACATGCCGGTCGTATTTAATGTGCTGACCTACTTTGAGTTTGAGCGGGTTTTCAAGCCAAGCTTTGAGCTTGGCCAGAACTTCCAACAAGGGCAACTGCACAGGTGCGTCGGGCCCTTCGTGGCGCAAAGGCAAATAAGCCGCCTCACCCGGTTTGACACTCCAACTGATACCCACCAAATCGGCGCGCATGGCATCGAGCGATGTGGTCTCGGTGTCGATGGCCACACACTCAGCGGCCTCTAACCTCGGCAGCCATGTGTCGAATTGCGCCCAAGTCAAAATGGTTTCGTAGTGTTTGTCGCCAGTAACAGTGACAACCGGTTCTGGCTCAGCAAACAAATCGTCATTGGGCACAAATGCTGATTTAT
>CALCBL010000155.1 GCA_937897495.1 uncultured Burkholderiales bacterium | reverse complement strand
AACGAAAGCTGTTGGAGCCCAAATCTATGGCTGCTAATAATTGTCCGTTTTGCATTTGGTTATTTGAGTAAGTACTGATCGTCAAAACCCACTATTTTGTGACTTTTTGATGTCAATTTAATGAACTTTAAAAAATATAAATGTGGCAGTGGCAGCATCAGATGGTTCTAGGCCTGACGTGCGAATGTTCGAATGTGCAACTAAGTATGTGTTTGCAGATCGGGCGTAGCGATCTGATTGGATATTCGACTTGCTGGGAAAATTAAGTTAAAGGTAGAACCCACACCTAGTTCGCTTTCAATTTGGAGTTCACCCCCATGGCGTTGCATGACGTGTTTTGTGATTGCCAACCCAAGGCCTGTGCCACCTGTTTCTCGAGACCGGCTCTGATCAATTCGATAAAAACGCTCGGTTAAGCGTGGCAAGTGTTCAGAAGCAATGCCAGGACCTGTATCTTTGACGGAAATAGTCAGCTGATCATCTGTTTGTGAAAAAGTTAAATGGACCAACCCACCCAGTGGTGTGTATCTAATTGCATTGCTGACTAAATTGGACAGCGCACTGAACAGTTCTTTTTGGGAGCCCATCACTCTGAGAAGAGGTACTTGGTCAAAAACCAGCGCATGTTTTTGGCCACTTAGTTGGTCTGCCAGCAATGAGGTTAAGGCATTGGCTTCAGATATGACTTGATTGACCAAATCAGGGAGGCTGATGTGATCTTGGTTATTTGGTGATTGGCTGACTTCAAGCTGGGACAAGATAAGTAAATCTGCAACCAATGATTGCATACGGCCTGCTTGACTTGACATCAGTTGAAGGTATTTTTGTGTTTCCTGTGCATTCAGTGGCACGGATTGCAAAGTCTCTACAAAACCACCTAAAACAGTGAGAGGTGTTCGAATTTCGTGAGAAACGTTGGCCACAAAATCTCTTCTCATGGCATCTGCTTTGATCACTTCGGTCACATCGCGCGAAAGCAAAAGCAAACGACCGTCACCGTATTTGTGCAACTGAACTGATAGCTTGCGAAGGCTTGAGACTGAAGCAGATCTGCCGTCTATCAATACTTCACTCGGATGGTTGTCCTGAGAAAAATATCGGGTGAAGAGAGGGTCGCGAACCAAATGAACGATGTGTTGCAAACGATCTTTTTTGACATCTAAGCCCAAATGAGTTGCGGCTGTATCGTTGCACCAATCAATCCTTGACTCATCATCTAGCAATATGACGCCATTGGGCGAAGCTTGTATGGCCAGCAGAAAATCTTGCAGGCGTCTTTCATGCAACTGTGTCCTATTTTCAGCCAGTAGCTGCTGACGCTGGATGCGTGTTGCAACATCTAGCCAAGCACCACGCCAAGGCGGGTTGGCTTGAAGAGATGTTGAATTGAGCCACTTCTGAAAACGTCTAAATTTCCAATCTTGAACCAGAATGTGCAGGATCAGATAAATTGATGCTGCCAAAAGTGCAGACACAGCATCGAGCCAAATCCAAACAGGAAGAGCTACTACAGCAAGCCAAAATAACAATTCAAAAACGACATAGGGCATTAAATTTCAGGCTCAAACATTAACTTGCTTTGTCATTCGGTACCCAGCACCTCTGACTGTTTCAATCATTTCTGCGGCTTCTCCCAAAGCTTCGCGCAGGCGTTTGATATGAACGTCAACAGTGCGCTCTTCGATGTAAACATGATCACCCCAGACTTTGTCAAGCAAGGCGCCGCGGCTGTGCACTCGCTCGGGGTGATGCATGAGGTGGTGCAAAAGCTTGAATTCGGTGGGGCCAACTTTAATTTGCTTGCCTGCGAAGCTAACCCTGTGAGTTTCGGCATCAAGTTGCAGTTCACCCATTTTGACGACACCTACGATTGATTCAGGCACGCGTCGACGCAAAACGGCCCGAATTCTAGCCAACAACTCACGCGGCGAAAAGGGCTTCACAATGTAATCGTCTGCGCCGGCATCGAGCCCGGCAACTCGATCGGCTTCGTCGCCTCTTGCCGTGAGCATCAGGATGGGCACAGTCTTGGTTCTTTCGGCGCTTCTCCAGCGCCTTGCTAAAGTTAACCCGCTCTCTCCAGGTAACATCCAGTCGAGCAAAATGACATCTGGCAGGACATCATCAAGTTCGCGCTGTGCCGTTGCGGAGTCGATGGCCCAAATGGGTTGGAAACCGTTATGCCGCAGGTTAACAGCAATCAGCTCTGCAATGGCTGACTCATCTTCAACAATCAGAATGCGTGGCAGTGTTTTCATTGCACAGCTTTTTCAATCTCGGTTAAGGCGGTATGGCGAACATCTGCACCTTTGACAACGTAGATCACAAACTCAGCGATGTTCTTGGCATGATCACCAATTCGCTCAATGGCTTTGGCGACAAACAGCAAATCTAAACTCGCTGAGATGGTGCGTGGATCTTCCATCATGTAAGTGATTAATTTACGAACAAAGCCATTGAACTCTGCATCGATTAAATCGTCTTCTTTCAAAATGGTAACGGCCATGTTGACATCTAGACGGGCAAATGCATCAAGCGCTTTTCGCATTAAGCCAGAGGCTAAATCTGCTGCGATGCGCAATTCGGATGAAGGTAAATTGCGCGGTGTGCCTGTTTCTAGGATTTGTTTGACCATGCGCGCAATGCGCTCGGCTTCATCACCTGCACGTTCAAGGTTGCCCGTTATTTTTGAAATGGCCATCAGCAAGCGAAGATCGCGGGCTGTAGGCTGACGGCGGGCAATGATCGATGCCAATTCGCGATCAATTTCTACTTCTAGCAAATTGACTTGTTTTTCAGATGCAATGACTTGATCTGCAACTTCAGAGCTGAACTGTGCCAATGCATAAACAGCATGACGAGTTTGCGACTCCACCAGTCCACCTAACTCAAGGATTCGCGTGGAAACACCCGTAAGTTCGTTGTCGAATTGGGTTGAAATGTGTTTGTCCATGGTGTGCTCCTGATTAGCCGAAACGGCCAGTGATGTAATCTTCGGTTTCTTGACGCGAGGGCTTCAAGAAAATTTGCTCTGTGACGCCAAATTCCATCAATTCGCCAAGGTACATGTAAGCTGTAAAGTCTGAGACCCTGGCGGCTTGCTGCATATTGTGAGTGACAATCGCCACTGTATATTCTTTTTTCAGCTCACTCACCAATTCTTCTACTTTGGCTGTTGAGATGGGGTCTAGCGCTGAGGTGGGTTCATCAAGCAGAATCACTTTCGGTTTGACCGCTACTGTGCGTGCAATACACAGACGCTGTTGTTGTCCGCCAGAGAGGGACAAACCACTTTGCCCCAGTTTGTCTTTCACTTCGTTCCAAATGGCGGCCTTGGTCAAGGCTGACTCAACGCGATCGTCCATATCCGATTTGCTGAGGTTTTCGTACAAACGGACACCAAAAGCAATGTTGTCATAGATGGACATGGGGAAGGGTGTTGGTTTTTGAAACACCATGCCAATTTGTGCGCGAAGTAGATTCAGGTCTTGGCCTTTTTCGAGAATATTTTGGCCATAGAAGTTGATTTCACCTTCTGCGCGCTGCCCTGGATAAAGACTGTACATGCGATTGAGTGTGCGCAGCAAGGTTGATTTGCCACAACCCGACGGTCCAATGAAGGCCGTCACTCGATGCTCGGCAATATCGAGGTTGACATTTTTCAGCCCTTGAAATTTGCCGTAATAAAAATCGAGATTACGCACTTCAATGGCGTTTTGTTTTGGCTTGCTATCAGGCATATGGTTTCCTGTGAATTCAAAAAAGTGACAATAAAGAGTGGTAAGTTAGTTTGTTGTTTTGTCTCTAAAAAAGACACGAGCCAGAATATTGAGAACCAAGACAGTCAAGGTAATCAGCAGGGCGCCGCCCCAAGCCAGTCGAATCCAGTTTTCATAGGGGCTCATTGCAAACTGGAAAATGACAACAGGCAGGTTAGCCATGGGCTTGCTCATGTCATCATTGAAGAATTGGTTGTTCAAGGCGGTGAACAGCAGGGGGGCAGTCTCGCCACTGATTCGCGCAATGGCCAATAAAACACCCGTGATCACGCCACTTTTGGCTGCACGCAATGTGACTGACAAAGACACCTTCCAGCGAGGCGCACCCAAGGCGAACGCTGCTTCACGCAGACTACCTGGAACAAGGCGAAGCATATTTTCTGTGGTGCGCATCACCACGGGCACGG
>CALCBL010000154.1 GCA_937897495.1 uncultured Burkholderiales bacterium | reverse complement strand
TAAAACACCGCTCACCATGGCCCTTGTTCAGCGTCTTGTGAAGCAGGGCTTCCGGGTCGGCGTGGTATCTCGAGGATACGGCAGAGCCCAAACGTCCCTGCAAATTGTGAATGCGCAGAGTTTGGCCAGTGAGGTCGGCGATGAACCGCTCATGATTTTCCAAAAATGCAATGTGCCTGTGGTTGTAGGCGCGCAGCGCGTTGCGGCGGCAAGGCAACTGCTCAATCAGTTCCCCGCCGTCAATGTTCTGGTGTGTGACGACGGACTCCAACACATTGCACTGCAACGTGACATCGAAATTTGCGTCATGGATGCAACAGGTTTAGGCAATGGTCATTTGCTGCCAGCGGGGCCTTTGCGAGAACCCTGGCCCCGACAAGTCGATTTGCTTTTGCACACACATCAGAGAACATTGCCTGAAGGTTTTGAATCTCTACGCGAACTCAGCTCATTTGCTTTGACTTCTGATGGCCAACAAGTACCTATAGCAGAATTGAAATTAAATCCCGTCGAAGTTGTATCGGGCATTGCCAAACCAGAAGCCTTTTTGGCCATGTTGGCGCAAGGGCAATTTCAAATTCGCCATTCAACGGCCCTGCCCGATCACGATCATTTTCAGACATGGCAACCGTCTCATCCTGAATTGCCGCTTCTTTGCACTGAAAAAGATGCCGTTAAATTGTGGGCCAGGTTTCCGCAAGCGCTTGCAATGCCTTTGGTGTTTGAACCAGAGCCATCATTTTGGAAAGCATTCGATCAACTCTTTCAAAGCCGTCACAGGTATCATTGAGCCATGGACACGAAATTACTTGAACTGTTGGTTTGCCCTGTTACCAAAGGGCCCCTAGATTTGCAGCGCGAACTGCAAGAGCTCTGGTCGCGCAGTGCTCGGCTTGCTTACCCTATTCGCAATGGCATTCCCATCTTGCTAGAAAATGAAGCACGCACACTGAGCGACGAAGAGTTAGAACAACTCAAACCGCGCACGCCCCTGGTCTAATTTTCTTGAAGTGACACATGTCGCAAGCCTTTACAGTCATTGTTCCTGCTCGCTTGGCATCCACGCGACTGCCCCATAAACCCTTGGCAGACATCCATGGCTTGCCCATGGTGGTTCGCGTTGCCCAAAGGGCTGCACTTTCCAATGCGACCCAAGTGGTGGTCGCTGCCGACAGCATTGAAATTGTTCAGGCCTGCCAAGCCCATGGGGTTCGCGCCATGCTCACCCAAGTGGACCATCCAAGCGGCAGTGATCGGCTTGCTGAAGCCAGTGCGCTGTTGGGTTTGAGCCCAAATGATGTGGTGGTCAATGTTCAAGGCGATGAACCCTTGATCAATCCAGAACTGATCAATCAGGTGGCCGAATTGCTCGTTCAGCGCCCCACCGCCAGCATGAGTACGGCAGCCCACGAAATTCACGAGCTAGCCGAGTTCACCAATCCCAATGTGGTCAAAGTGGTCATCGACCAAGCGCAATTGGCGCTTTATTTCAGCCGCGCACCCATCCCTTGGTGGCGAGATGGTTTTGCGAAAGGCATTCAAAGCCTGCCACAACCTGCCCCTCTTCGGCATATTGGCATTTACGCGTACCGCGTGGGGTTTTTGCAAAGCTTTCCAACATTGCAAGCTGCACCCATCGAAACGGGTGAAGCCTTGGAGCAATTGCGGGCCTTGTGGCACGGACACAAAATAGCGGTTCACATCACCCCTGATGTGCCTGGCCCCGGTGTCGATACCCCTGAAGATTTAGAAAGAGTCAGGGCCCTGTACAAACCCTGATATCAACGCCTTGGAGTCGTCAGGTAAACACATGCTTCCCATGATATTCTCCAATGGCAGCCATCCTCGCCATGGCGAAAGATTCAATAACTATTCGGGACTTTCATGAGACTTATTCTTTTAGGTGCACCAGGTGCTGGTAAGGGAACGCAGGCCGCATTCATCTGCGGGAAATATGCCATTCCTCAAATCTCCACTGGCGACATGTTACGCGCTGCAGTCAAAGCCGGAACCCCTCTTGGCTTGCAAGCCAAGGCCGTGATGGAATCAGGCGGCTTGGTCAGCGACGACCTCATCATCAACCTCGTGAAAGAACGTATTGTCCAAGCCGATTGCGCCAATGGCTTCCTGTTTGATGGCTTTCCACGCACCCTTCCCCAGGCTGATGCCATGAAAGCCGCTGGCGTGAAATTGGACTATGTGCTTGAAATTGACGTGCCCTTCGAGGCCATCATTGAGCGCATGAGTGGCCGCCGCTCACACCCTGCTTCTGGCCGCACTTACCACGTCAAATTCAATCCGCCAAAAGCTGAAGGCAAAGACGATGTCACCGGTGAACCCTTGGTCCAACGTGAAGACGACAAAGAAGAAACTGTGAAAAAGCGTTTGGATGTCTACAGCCAACAAACACGGCCGCTAGTGGCGTACTACTCTGAGTGGGCGCAACGTGAACCACAAGCTGCTCCCCAATACCGCGCCATCAGCGGCATGGGCTCTGTCGAAGAAATTACACAGCGCGCTCTGCAAGCTTTCGGTTCAACAAAATAACGCATTCAGAACTGCAGGCCCAAGCTACTTAGGCTTTGGCTAGGTCATGAACTAAGGACAGTGGCTTTGCCGCTCGGACATGATGTCCAGCAGCAAGGCCACTCTGGTTTTAGCAGGGCTTAAAGCACCCTTCGCATCAAACACATGGCTGCTTGTAGGAATCACAGCACCCTGATTGCATCGACTGCTCAATCGAATCTGAACATCTGCAACTTGGGCCCGAACCAAACTTTCCTTCACTTTTGAACTGACGGAGCCATTGCCCGTTCCAGCAATGACCAAACCTTGAACGCCTGCGTTGACCAAAGCATCGACATGCTTCTGGCTTGCGTTGACATGGTTCATGACGATCTCTACCCATGGCCATTGCGTTGGCAAAGGCAATTGAGAGACATGCAGCCTTAAGTTTGGCAAGGGCTTGGAGAAGTTTTCAAACCACTGAACCTTGTCTTTTTGAACACGGCCTGCAGCACCCGTTTCACCTGAATCAAAAGCATTCAATCTGGTAGGGTGCACTTTTTGAACAAACTGACTGTGGTGAATTTCGCCTGCAGCCACCAGCCAAACACCTGGCCCCTTGGTGGTGGCCGCAACCACCAGGGCATCTCTTAAATTTTGCGGGCCGTCTGCATCTTTGAAATTGGCCGGCCGCATGGCACACGTCAAGACAATCGATTTTGAATGATTGAGAACCTGAGATAAAAAATAAGCCGTTTCTTCTAAGGTGTCGGTGCCATGCGTCACCACAAGCGCAGCCACGTCGTCTTGGGCTAACCAATGATCACAGCGCTGCGCCAAGCGAATCCATGTTTCAAAGTCCATGTCCCTGCTGTCCAATTGCGCCACTTGTTCAGCCTCAAATTGGCAGGCCGCCAAGACTTCAGGCCAGGCTAGGTTGGTGCTGCTTGCTGACTTTAACAACTCACCAATGCCACGCTGCGCGGCCTTGTAAGACAGGCCTTCATCGGCTGATTCAGACTCACCTGCAATGGTGCCCCCTGTGCCTAAAACAACAATTTTTTGATTATTTGCTTGCATTTCTTAAAAGACTGGTTAAAAATACAGTAACTGGATAAGAACACAGTTATTTGGCTTCAGACACCTTCAAAGGACTGCATCATGCACGATCAACCTAAGCTCACAGCTAGACAGCAAGAAATTTTGGAACTCATCCAAAAAACCATTGCCGAAACGGGCGCGCCCCCTACCCGAGCCGAAATTGCTCAGGTCTTAGGCTTTAAATCGGCCAACGCTGCAGAAGAACACCTTCAAGCCCTGGCCCGAAAAGGCGCCATTGATTTGGTCAGCGGCACATCCAGAGGCATTCGGCTCAAAGGCTCGTCCCGCAACAGCGTCCGCCAATCCACCGACCTTTTCAGCCTGCCTCTGCCTGGTTTTGCCCAATTGGCATTGCCACTCATTGGCCGCGTGGCTGCCGGCTCCCCTATTTTGGCCCAAGAACACATCGATCGCACCTACCATGTCGAAAGCCACCTGTTCCAAGAACAGCCCGACTACTTGCTGCGTGTGCGCGGCATGTCCATGCGAGACGCAGGCATTATGGATGGCGACTTGCTGGCCGTCAAAGCCACCAAAGAAGTTCGCAATGGCCAAATTGTGGTGGCCCGCCTTGGCGATGAAGTCACCGTCAAGCGCCTGCGCCGTCAAGCAGACCGCATTGAACTTCTTCCAGAAAACCCCGACTACCCCATTATCTTGGTCAACCCAGGCGAGCCCTTCGACATCGAAGGCTTGGCGGTCGGCCTCATTCGCAACACGCTCTTGATGTAATCCCAATCTCTCAATTCAGAAGGCTACCCATGACCATCGCTCTTTTCGGTATTTCCAGCATTTACAACGGCATTCAAAAATTCATGAGTGCAGCAGCTCACCTCCAAGCTTCTGCGCCCCTTGTTCAAGCACCTTCCATTGGCAACTCGCCCAAGACCCAAATGCTCGCCAAACAGCGTGCCTTGCGAGTTCTTCGAGTCTCTGAGCATGGCCAAACACCCCATTGCGCGGGTCGCATGGTTATTTCGGGCCGCATGTCCGATGTCTGCGCAGAACTTGACAGGCTGGTCGCACTCGAAGCCCAGAAAAAGCCCACCCTCACCCACTGATTTTCATGGCCATTGGGGGCTAAATTTCATCCCCCCTCCCAATGGCAGCCTCTAGGCAAGGCACAATAGTGCCTATGAATATTGTGATCCTTGACGACTACCAAGATGTCGTCCGAAAACTAGATTGCGCCGCCAAACTCGACGCCTACAACGCCAAGGTCTACACCAACACCGTCAAAGGTTTGGGGCAGTTGTCTGTTCGCCTTAAAGACGCCGACATCTTGGTCCTCATTCGCGAACGCACCCACCTCAACAAACAATTGCTTGAAAAACTCCCTCGCCTCAAGCTTATTTCCCAAACTGGCGCCGCTGGCTCCCACATTGATTTAGAGGCCTGCTCAGGGCGTGGCATTGCTGTTGCGCAAGGCACTGGATCGCCCCATGCTCCGGCCGAATTAACTTGGGCATTGATCATGGCGGCGGCCCGCCGAGTTCCACAATACATTGGCAATCTCAAGCATGGCGCTTGGCAACAGTCAGGTTTAAAAAGTGCGTCCATGCCCAGTAACTTTGGTTTAGGCACTGTGCTCAGAGGCAAAACAATGGGCATTTGGGGCTATGGAAAAATTGGCCAACTGGTTGCTGGCTACGCCAAAGCTTTCGGCATGCAAGTGGTTGTTTGGGGCAGTGAAGCTTCGCGCGAAAAAGCGGCGAACGATGGTCATATTCCGGCCACCACACGTGAAGCACTTTTTGAGCAAAGCGATGTCCTTTCAGTGCATCTTCGGCTTAACGAAGCAACCCGCGGCATTGTCACTTTGGAAGATCTGTCACGCATGAAAACCACCGCCATGGTTGTGAACACATCCCGCGCCGAACTAATCGAGCCCGATGCACTTATCAGTGCGCTCAATCGGGGGCGGCCTGGTTTAGCAGCCATCGATGTTTTTGAACACGAACCCATTTTGCAGGGCCATGCGCTGTTGCGATTGGAAAATTGCATTTGCACACCCCACATTGGTTATGTGGAAAAAGACAATTACGAGTTGTACTTTGGTGCCGCATTTGACAACGTGGTCAATTTCATCAAAGGCACTCCCACCAACATCGTCAACCCTGGCGCTTTGCAAGTTCGTCGTTAAGAGGCAACAAGCAGATTTTGTCTGCTTGAAAATTTAAAACAAATCTCAATCAGATCATGAACATTGCATTTAACAAAGTAGCCGTCATTGGTGCAGGTGCTATGGGACGCGGCATTGCCCAAATTGCTGCGCAAGCAGGAAGTCTTGTTTTCCTTTATGACACCCAAGCAGATGCCACGCTCAAAGCCAAAGAGGCCGTGTACCAAGTATGGGACTCACTTGTTCTTAAAGGCCGCCTTGACGCAGACACTGTCGCCAATTACAAATCAAATTTAAAGACGGCCAGCAGCCTGCAAGACTTAAAGGATTGCGAGTTAATTGTCGAGGCCATTGTTGAACGACTCGACATTAAAAAAAGCTTGTTTGTTGAATTAGAAAACTTGGTTCCTGACACCACGGTTTTGGTAACCAACACCTCCTCGCTTTCCGTCACGGCCATCGCTGCAGCCCTTCAGCGACCCACCCAATTTGCGGGTTATCACTTTTTCAACCCTGTGCCATTGATGAAAGTGGTGGAAGTCATAGCCGGTCTCAAAACCAATCCTGATGTGTGCCTTAGACTGACTGCGTTTGCCAAACAAATGGGACACACAGCCGTTCAAGCACACGACACACCAGGCTTTATTGTGAACCATGCAGGCCGTGGCTACGGCACCGAAGCTTTGCGCGTTGTCTCTGAAGGCGTGGCAGATTTCGCCACCATTGATCGAATTTTGAAAGACCAAGTGGGGTTCAAATTGGGCCCCTTCGAGCTCTTCGATTTAACGGCTTTGGATGTGTCACATCCTGTCATGGAATCAATCTATAACCAGTATTACCAAGAGCCTCGCTACCGCCCCAGCGTCATCACAGCCCAGCGTTTGGCAGGGGGCGTGGTGGGCAAAAAAGTGGGTGAAGGTTTCTACAAATACACAGATGGCAAAGCAGTTGTGGCCCCTGAACCTGCCGTGCCGCAAGTCAAAGAGTTTCCGCCTGTTTGGGTCTCTCCTCGTGCCACAAGACGCCTCGAACTTTTACAGCTCCTCAAAGACTTGGGCGCCACCCTTGAAACGGGTGCATCACCTTCCCCGCACGCTCTAACCCTTGTTGCGCCTTTAGGCTTTGATGTCACTACCGTGGCCGTGGTGGAACGACTTGACCCAGCGCGCACCATTGGCATTGACATGCTGTTTGACGATGCGGCCACCAAACGACGCGTATTGGCCACCAACCCGGCCACCCGATCTGACATGCGCGATGCAGCACACGCCCTGTTTGCCAGAGATGGTAAAGCTGTCAGCGTGGTGCGTGACAGCGGCGGCTTCATCACCCAACGCGTTGTGGCCAACATTGTGAATATCGCTTGTGACATGTGCCAACAAGGTGTTTGCACACCGCAAGATTTGGATGTCGCTGTCACTTTGGGCCTTGGTTACCCCTTGGGCCCACTTGCACTGGGTGACAAATTAGGCCCTACCAATGTTTTGGAAGTGCTGTTCAATTTGCAAACCGTCTATGGCGATCCAAGGTATCGCCCAAGCCCATGGTTGCGTCGCCGAGGCGCCATTGGCTTGTCCTTACTTCATACCGAGGACTAAAGCATGTCAGCTCAACTGCTCAGCACCAGCGAAGGTGCCACACTCATTCTCACCTTGAGCAATCCTGAACACAAGAATGCGCTCGGCCCAGAAATGTATGCGGCAGGCGTCGAGGCACTGAGCGTGGCCGAGTCAAGCCCTGAAATTAAAAGCGTGGTCATTACCGGCGAGGGCGCCTTGTTCAGTGCGGGCGGTAACTTGCAAAGACTGAACAACAACCGCCAACAACCACCAGAGCACCAAGCTCAAAGCATCGAAGGTCTGCACAACTGGATAGAGGCCATTCGAACTTTTCCAAAGCCCGTCATTGCAGCGGTTGAAGGTCCTGCAGCTGGCGCAGGATTTTCTTTGGCTTTGGCCTGCGACATGATTGTGGCGGCACGAAACAGTGTGTTTGTCATGGCTTACAGCAACATTGCGCTGTCACCTGATGGCGGTGGCACTTGGAGTTTAGCCCGCAGTGTGCCTCGCCAATTGGCCACCGAGTTGTTGATGCTGGGCGAGCGCATGCCTGCAGAAAGACTTCATCAGCTGGGTGTGGTCAACAGATTGTGTGAGCCTGGCCAAGCACTGGGCACCGCCCTCACCCTGGCCAGCCTGTTAAATCAAAAAGCCCATAATGCCTTGACCAGCATGAAGGAGCTGATCAATGAAGCTGATGCCGCTTCCTTTCATCACCAATTGGCTTTGGAACGCGATCATTTCGTGAAGAATTTGCACCATGTCAATGCAGGCATTGGTATCACAGCCTTTTTAAACAAAGAAAAACCTCGCTACGAGTAAGACAGGGTCCCTCAGGCGACAATTTTTTGCAACCCAGTCACTCAAAAGACAGACTATGGACGAACCCATTCTTACGATGGAGGAAAGAGAATCCATCAACGCCGGCCGTTGGTTCTCTTCCCTTTCACCTTCACTCAGGCACGACATACTTCGATGCGCTTACGTCAAACGGTACAAAGACGGCGAACTCATTGCAGCCCGCGGAGAACCGCCGGAGCAGTGGATCGCCTGCGCCAAAGGGGCGGTCCGTGTCAGCTCTACCTCCGTATCGGGCAAATTGATCACCCTCACCTATGTCGAGCCTGGCATTTGGTTTGGCGACGTCTCCATCTTCGACGGCGACAGGCGCACGCACGATGCCTACGCACATGGCGAAACCACCACACTCAATGTGGCCAAGGCAGATTTCAAGAAAATTTTGTCGTCGCATGTCGAGTTGTACGACGCCATGTTGAGATTGCATGCACGGCGCATTCGACAGTTGTTCGGATTGGTCGAAGACTTGAACACATTGCCTCTCAGAGCGCGCTTGGCCAAACAGCTCAACCACTTGGTTCGAAGCTACGGCGTGCCCAGTTTGTCCGATGCCAAAGCCATTCGAATCAGTTTGCAATTGGCGCAAGAAGAGCTCGCTCAGTTATTGGGCGCCTCCCGGCAACGCGTGAACCAAGAGCTCAAACAAATGGAGCGCGAACATGTCATCAAAATCGAACCCGGTGGTCTCACTGTGCTCGACAGAGAAGCGCTTATCAAAATCGTGAATTCGGACAACTGAACGCCAGCACCCTGATCCGCACTTCGTTCATTCACAACGGTAATTGCCATGAGCCAGTTTGATCATTTCGTGGGCACACGCCCAGTCACCGGCTCGCATGCCTTTGATGTGCCAGTCCTTGAGCGTTGGCTTGTTGCCAACATGTCTGGCTTTGAGGGCCCCCTCAGTGTTGAAATGTTCAAAGGCGGACAATCGAACCCGACCTACAAACTCATCACGCCCAACTGCGCCTATGTGATGCGCGCCAAGCCCGGTCCTGTGGCCAAATTATTGCCATCTGCCCACGCCATTGAGCGAGAGTTTGCCGTCATGAAAGGCCTTGCGGGCACAGCAGTGCCTGTCGCCAAAATGCATGTGCTTTGCGAAGATGAGGCCATCATTGGCCGTGCTTTTTACGTCATGGAATTTGTGGCTGGCAGAGTGTTGTGGGATCAGTCTTTGCCGGGCATGACCAACAGCCAACGCGGCGAAATATACGATGAAATGAACCGCGTCATTGCAGCGCTGCACACCGTGAAGTTTGCAGATCAAGGCTTGGCCAATTATGGCAAGCCTGGCAGTTACATCGAACGTCAAATTGGCCGCTGGAGTAAGCAGTATGTGGCCTCGCAAACTCAGTCCATTCCAGAAATGGACCGCTTGATGGCATGGTTGCCAAGCAACACGCCCAGCAGCGCCAAAGACGAGTCCTTGGTCAGCATTGTGCATGGCGACTTTCGCCTGGACAACATGATGTTTCACCCCACTGAGCCCAAAGTATTGGCGGTGCTTGATTGGGAGCTGTCTACTTTAGGTCATCCATTGGCTGACTTCAGTTATCACTGCATGGCATGGCACATCAAGCCAGGTTCATTTCGCGGCATAGGCGGCTTAGATCACAAAGCATTGGGCATTCCAGAAGAAGCCGAGTACATCCAACGTTATTGCCAACGCACTGGCTTCACCACACCCGAGAAACTGGCACTCGATTGGAATTTCTACATGGCCTACAACCTGTTCCGCATTGCAGCCATTTTGCAAGGCATTGCCAAACGCGTGGTAGACGGCACTGCTTCTAGCGATCAAGCCAAAGCGTCAGGCAACGGCGCTAAACCTATGGCCGAACTGGCTTGGCAGTTTGCCAGCCAAGTTCATTAAGCTTCCACTCAACAGACCGCACCAATTTTTAAGATTTAACAGGAGAACCTCAATGCAATTCGAATACTCAGACAAAGTCAAAAACATGCAAGCCCGCTTGCTGGCCTTCATGGACGAACACATTTATCCCAACGAGGCGCGATTCTTTCAAGAAATTGCAGACAACCGCGCCAAAGGCAATGCTTGGGTTCCCACCAAAATTGTAGAAGAACTCAAACCCAAAGCACTGGCTGCTGGCCTTTGGAATTTGTTCTTGCCTAAATCACACCGCGCACCCCAAGGCTTGTCTAACTTGGAATATGCACCCCTTTGCGAAATCATGGGACGTGTGCCTTTCGCTGCTGAAATTTTCAATTGCTCAGCGCCCGACACAGGCAACATGGAAACCTTTGAACGCTATGCCAGCGAAGAACTCAAAGACCAATGGTTAGAGCCACTGCTCAGAGGCGAAATTCGCTCAGCCTTCCTCATGACCGAGCCCGACGTTGCTTCGTCCGATGCCACCAACATTCAGTGCGAAATTAAGCGCGATGGCAATGAGTACGTCATCAACGGTCGCAAGTGGTGGTCGTCAGGTGCGGGTGACCCACGCTGCGCGGTTTACATCGTCATGGGCAAAACCAATCCAGACGCTGGCCGCCACGAACAACAGTCCATGATCATTGTGCCGGCCAACACGCCCGGCATTACGGTGGTGCGTGCACTGTCTGTCTTTGGTTACGACGATGCGCCCCATGGTCACATGGAAGTGGTCTTGAAGAACGTTCGTGTGCCTGCAGCCAATTTGCTGCTGGGTGAAGGTCGCGGCTTTGAAATTGCACAAGGCCGCTTAGGCCCAGGACGCATTCACCATTGCATGCGCACCATTGGCATAGCCGAGCGCGCGCTGGAACTCATGTGCAAACGTTTGAACTCACGCGTGGCATTTGGCCGCGAAGTTGCGCGTCAAACTGTTTGGCAAGAACGAATTGCTGAGTCACGTTGCATGATTGAGCAAGCACGTTTGCTCACTTTGAAAGCCGCTTACATGATGGACACCGTGGGCAACAAAGTGGCCAAAGCAGAAATTGCCATGATCAAAATTGTGGCGCCTCAAATGGCTTGCCAGATCATTGATTGGTCCATTCAAGCGCATGGCGGCGGCGGGGTTTCACAAGACTTCCCATTGGCCTATGCATATGCCCATCAGCGCACACTGCGTTTGGCAGACGGCCCCGATGAGGTGCACCGCAACTCTTTGGCCAAGCTCGAGTTGGCCAAGCACTTGCTCATGCCAGGCGAGGTAGACATGCCCGTCACCCGCGGCAGTTAACAAGGCATTCACTGGGTGTCAGCCCATGAGGATGTAGCGCTTAAGCGAGGGACATCTTGAAACTTTGAAAGAACTTTTTAATCAAGTTTCATGATTTCCCCAGTTAGCGCATTAGAATAGCAGGCTAGTCGGAGCGTAGCGCAGTCTGGTAGCGCATCTGGTTTGGGACCAGAGGGTCGAAGGTTCGAATCCTTTCGCTCCGACCATTTTTCCCAATTAAGGCCCTACCTTTCAGGTTCCAGGGCCTTTTTTATCTGCCCGTAGCTCAACTGGATAGAGCAACGGCCTTCTAAGCCGTAGGTCGGGGGTTCGAGTCCCTCCGGGCAGACCATCAAATGGCCACACTCAAGGCTCGCCGCATCACTCAACCGGTATAAATTCATCAAGATGTTTTTCAAAAATCAGGGTTTTGCCTAGCTTTTTCGACCCATGATATGCAACATAATGCATCCTACAAGGAGATTTTCATGACCACCTCACCCTCACGTCGTTCGGTTTTAACACGCAGTGCCGCATTAGTTGGCGCCGCCAGTTCAAGCTTGTTGTTGCCCGAATTAGCGCAGGCTCAGTCCGGCAAAATTCGCGTCGGTTTGATGTTGCCCTACTCTGGCGCTTTTGCACCCTTGGGTGTGGCCATTGAAAATGGCGTGCGCATGGCCATCAACGAACAAGGTGGCAAGTTGGGTGGGCGTGAAATTGAATGGTTCAAAGTCGACGATGAGTCAGATCCTTCCAAGGGCATTGAAAATGCCAACAAATTGGTCCAACGCGACAAGGTCGACGTGCTCATCGGCACGGTGCACTCTGGTGTGCAAATGGGCATTCAAAAAGTAGCCCGCGATTCAGGTGTTCTCTCCTTGATTCCTAACGCAGGTGTGCACGCTGCAACTCGCGCTTTGTGCGCACCGAATGTGTTTCGCACCAGCTTCTCCAACAGCCAACCCACATTGGCTCTAGGCCAAGCCATGGTGGCCAAAGGGCACAAGAAAGCTGTTTGGATCACTTGGAAATATGCAGCGGGCGACGAAGCCTTCGAAGGCTTCAAAGAAAGCTACACCAAAGCGGGCGGCACCATTGTCAAAGAGTTGGGCTTGCCCTTCCCTAACGTTGAGTTTCAAGCCCTGCTCACAGAAATCGCTGCACTGAAACCTGATGCAGTCGCTTGTTTCTTTGCTGGCCCATCAGGCGCTAAGTTCATGAGAGACTTTGCGGCAGCTGGCCTCAAGGGCAAAATTGCACTGTACGGTTCTGGCTTCTTAACCGAAGGCGTGTTGCAAGCGGCAGGACCCGCAGCAGACGGCGTCATGACCACCCTTCATTACAGCGATTCTTTGGACACACCTCGCAACAAATCTTTCCGCTTGGAATACGCCAAGGCATTCAAAATGCAACCCGACGTTTATGCTGTTCAAGGCTACGACACGGGCTTGCTGTTGGTGCAAGGCGCCAATGCCGTCAAAGGTGACTTGAATAAAAAGCCCGAGCTCTACAAAGCCATGGAAGGCGCCGTCATTGACAGCCCCCGCGGCAAATGGACCATGAGCAAATCACACAATCCGATACAAGACATTTACTTGCGTGTCGCCGAGAATGGCGAAAACAAGGTCATTGGGGTTGCATCCAAAGCGCTGGCCGATTCTGGCGCCGGTTGCCGCATGGGCTAATTCCAATAGCCTGTCACGCCAAAGCGGCGGAGTCATCCGTCGCTTTTTTTATGCCTTCTTGATACGCGATACTCAAACACTTTAGTGTTAATCTTTCCCCTATGGATTTCGTCAATTTCCTCATCCAGTTGCTGAACAGTGTTCAGTACGGATTGCTGCTGTTCATGTTGGCTGCGGGCCTGACTTTGATTTTCGGCATCATGGGCGTGGTCAATTTGGCGCATGGCAGTTTCTACATGTTGGGCGCCTATTTGGCATGGTCACTGGCCGCCCTGACCCAGAGCTTCACACTCGCCATCATCTTGGGCACATTGCTTTCTGTGCTGTTTGGTTTGCTGCTTGAGTGGTTGTTGTTCAGGCACTTCTACAAACGCGATCACCTAGACCAAGTGCTACTGACCTTCGGTCTTATTTACGTTTTTGAAGAGATGCGCTCCATTTTGTGGGGCGACGATGTGCATGGCGTCACCATTCCAGATGTTCTCAGCGCCTCTATTCCTCTGACAGAAACACTTTCGTATCCGGTCTACCGCTTGTTCATGTCTGGCGTTTGTTTGTTGCTGGCTTTGGGTCTGTATTTGCTCATTTCCAAAACACGCTTGGGCATGAAAATTCGCGCGGGTGCTTTCAACCACGAGATGACCGAAGCCTTGGGCGTCAACATCAAATTGATTCATGCTTTGGTGTTCGCCATGGGTGTGGGCTTGGCCACCATTGCCGGCATGGTGGCTGCACCTGTTTCCAGTGTGTATCCCAACATGGGCTCGCAGGTTCTCATCATGTGTTTTGTGGTGGTGGTCATTGGCGGCATTGGGTCGGTCAAGGGTGCGCTCATTGCAGCATTGCTGGTGGGTTTGGTCGATACATTTGGCAAAGTCTTGTTGCCGCAAGTGGCAGGCATGCTGGTCTATGTGTTGATGGCCATTGTTTTACTTTACAAGCCTGAAGGCTTGTTTAAAAACTAAGGGGGCCGGCATGAGCGACGCACACGCACCCCTTGAAACACTGCCCCGCAGTTTGAAAATTTTGCTAGGTACTGCGCTCTTGGCACTGGCGGCCTTCCCCTTTGTCGGCACGGACTATTACCTGCAAATGGTCACCCGCATGATGATTTTGGCCATCTTTGCCATGAGCCTTGATTTGCTGCAAGGTGTTACGGGCCTCGTCTCATTGGGACATGCCGCTTACTTTGGTGTGGCGGGCTATGCTTTGGCATTTTTAACGCCCCCCGGAGAGCCCGTGTCTTTGTGGTGGACCTTGCCTGCAGCGGTTGGCGCTTCAGCCTTACTGGCTTTGATCATTGGCTTCTTGGTCGTGCGCACCCACGGCATTTACTTCATCATGGTCACCATGGCCTTTGCACAAATGGTGTTCTATGCCTTCTTTGACAACAAGGTATTGGGCGGCTCAGACGGCCTTTATATCAACTTCAAACCTGAAGCTGTGTTGTTTGATTTAGAAAACAAAAAAGTTTTCTATTTCTTCACCTTGGCTCTCATGGTCTTGGTTTATGTGTTTTTACGGCGTCTGCTGTGGAGCCCCTTTGGCCGCGCACTGGCTGGCATTCGTGTCAACGAACACCGCATGCGTGCACTGGGTTATGGCACGTTCAATCACAAACTGGCGGCCTTTACTTTGGCCGGCGCACTTGCTGGATTAGCTGGTTTCTTGTGGGGCGCGCAATCGGGGTATGTCAACCCTGAACTCATGGGTTTTCACATGAGTGCGCATGTCATCATGATGGTCATCCTTGGCGGCATGGGTAATTTTGCAGGCGCTATTGTGGGCGCTTTCTCGTTCGAGTATTTGCTGCATGTGTTCAAAGACTTGCCCCAAGTGGCGGGCTTTAATTTAGGCAAGCATTGGCAGTTGTGGATGGGCTTGTTCATTGTGGCGCTGGTGGTGCTGGCACCCCGAGGCATCTTGGGCTTGTTTGCCTCGATGCTCAAAGACAAGTCAGAAAAACAAGGCCCTCAGCCATGACGAACGCTCATTCAGCGCACGACTTGCTGTTGCGCGCCAACAAAATTACCAAACAGTTTGGTGGCCTGACTGCCGTGAACGAAGTGTCAGTCGATTTGCGCAAAGGCGAAATTCATGCAGTCATTGGGCCCAATGGCGCGGGCAAATCGACGCTGGCCAATTTGCTCACGGGCGACCTGCCACTCACATCCGGCCATGTGACATTGAACGGTCAAGACATTACCGGCTGGACACCTGAAAAAATTTCTCGCCATGGCATGGGCAGAAGCTATCAAAAGACCAACATCTTCAGAAGCTTTAGCGTGTGGGACAACGTTCGTTTGTCGGCGCAGTCGCGCAGTCAACCCATGCCTTTCAATCCACTGGCGTGGCTTCAACAGGCCAGCCTCATGGCAGACGTGAACGAGCGTGCAGAGCGCGCCCTTGAATTAGCGGGCCTTCAAAATCGCCGACAAGCCATGGCAGGCGCAGCCAGTCATGGCGAGCAACGTCAACTGGAAATTGCCATGACTTTGGCCACAGAGCCGCAAGTTCTTTTGCTAGACGAGCCCCTGGCAGGCATGGGCTTGGCAGAAGCCGAGAGCATGGTGCAGTTGCTGCTGCGTTTAAAACCATTGCACGCCATGATGTTGGTTGAGCACGACATGGACGCGGTTTTTGCTTTGGCAGACCAGCTGACCGTGATGGTCAATGGCCAAGTGATTGCCAGCGGCTTGCCTGCTAATGTGCGCGCCGACGAAGGCGTTCAAGCGGCCTATTTGGGTGAGGATCATTGAGATGAGCAACACATTGATTCAAGTGCAAGGCCTTAACAGCTTCTACGGAGCCAGCCATATTTTGCGCAACATTGACTTCAAAGTAAATCGCGGCGAAACCATTGGCCTGATGGGTCGCAATGGCATGGGCAAAAGTACTTTGCTCAAATCTATCATGGGCATTGTCACACCCCAATCGGGTCATGTGCACATCAAAGGCGAGCGCATGAATGGGCGCGATATTTTTGAAGTCGCGCAACTTGGCATTGCGTATGTCCCCGAAGGTCGCGGTATCTTTGGCAACCTGAGTGTGCTTGAGAATTTGAAAATGGCGGCACGTCCTGGCACACAAGGTCAAAACGATTGGACGTACGAGCGTGTGCTCGAAACTTTTCCACGCTTGAAAGAGCGGCTGGGGCATGGTGGACAGCAGCTTTCGGGTGGTGAACAACAGATGTTGACCATTGGCCGTGCCTTGATGACCAACCCCGATGTGCTTATTTTGGATGAAGCCACAGAAGGTTTAGCGCCCTTGATCGCCAGAGAGATTTGGCGCATCTGCAGTGTGATCAAAGAAAGCGGCATCAGCAGCATCATTGTTGATAAAAACTGGAAGCACGTCACCAAGATTACCGATCGCAATGTCATTTTGGTCAAAGGTGAAGTCGTGTTTGAGGGCAGCTCTGAGTTGCTTCAATCTCAGCCTGAAATCATGGCTCAACATTTGGGTGTGTAATCAAAATGGCCAATGACTCCACCCTGAAAGGCGTGCGCATTGTCAGTTTGGCACTGAACTTACCCGGGCCCGCCGCATTGATGCGCTTGGTACAAATGGGCGCCACTTGCACCAAGGTCAATCCGCCTCAAGGCGATCCCATGGCGCACTACACGCCAGGCTTCTATGAAGTTTTGCACAAAGGCATGAAGCAAATCCAATGTGATTTGAAAGAAGCCAAGGGCCAACAAGCTTTGCATCAGTTGCTTGCCAAAACCGATGTGCTGCTCACCTCGTTCAGGCCCTCTGCCTTGAACAAACTGGGCTTGAGCTGGAAGACATTGCACAAACAATACCCAAACCTCAGTTGCGTTACTGTGGTCGGAGCCCCTGGCCCCTTGGCTGAAATTCCGGGTCACGATTTAACCTACCAAGCCGAAGTCAACTTGGTGCCTGGCATGACATTGCCCGCCAGTTTGTTTGCTGACATGGGCGGCGCCTTGATGGCCAGCGAGGCCGTTTTAAAAGCTGTGTTGAAGCAACGCAGCTCGGGTCAAGGCATCTTCCACGAAGTGGCGCTGAGCGACGCAGCCGCTTGGTTGGCCCTGCCAAGACAATGGGGCATGACCTTACCCAAGGGCGCTGTAGGCGGTGCTCACGCTGGCTACAACATGTACGCCTGCAAAAACGGCCGCGTGGCTGTGGCTGCATTAGAGCCGCATTTTGCAAAGTCATTGTGCGAAGCCGCAGGCATTGTGGTCAAACACGATAAGACCTTGTATGCCAAGTCAACGCACGACGCTATTGCAAGCTTTTTGGCCAGCAAGACAAGACAACAATTGGACAAATTGGCAGCAGACAAAGACATCCCCTTGATGACTTTGCCCAAAGCACTCTAATTTAACTTGACCAAAGACTCAGTGATTTAACTGCGTCCAAGCCTTGTCAAGGCGCTTCACACTCACTGGTTGTGGCGTGCGCAATTCTTGTGCAAAGAAACTCACGCGCAGCTCTTCAAGCAACCATCGAAACTCCAACATGCGGTCGTCTACCGCACCTTTGCGCTCGGCCACCAAACGCCAATAGCGCTGCTCTTGTGGTTTGAGCTCCAACAACTTAGCGCCATCGCGTGCAGGATCGGCACGCCATTTTTCCAAGCGCAACACAATGGCCTTCAAGTAGCGTGCATAGTGCTGCAACTGCGTCCAAGGTGTGAGCGCCAAGAATCGTTTGGGCACCAAGCGTTGCAACTGTTGGGCACAATCGGCTGTGGCCTCGGGAGCATTTTTGGTGTCTTTTATTTTGCGAGTGGCTACAGCAAATTCAATCAGAATGACACCGGCCAAACGGGCCACCTCATTGGCAATCAGGGTCAAGCGCCCTCGCCCCTCGTCAATGCGCTTCTTAAAACTGAGCTCATCGGATGGCAAAGGGTCCATGAGGAAGGCACGGTCCAAGGCCACTTCAATGATCTGCTGGCGCAATTCGTCTGCTGTGCCCAATGGCATGTAGGCCACGGCCATTTTTTGCAAATCAGGAATGTTCTTTTCCAAATACTTCAAGGCATCTTTGATTTGCAAGGCAAACAAACGGCGCAAGCCTTCGCGGTGTTTTTGAGTTGCCACTTCGAGTTCGTCAAACACCTCAATTTGTACCGCATCAATCAGGTCGACCAAAGCTGGGAAACCAATCAAGCTTTGCCCGCCTTTGTTGATCTCCATGAGTTCGGGCAAATCACCAAAGGTCCATGCGGTGTAACGTTGTTGCGCAATGGCCGTCTTTTGGCCTGACTTGGACCCGGAAGTAGATGACCCTGCCTTGGTTGCAGCAGCTGAAACAACGGTCCCAGCTTGCTAGGCGAGTTTGTTTTCGGCATCCGTTGCCTGCAACGTGGCAGTGCCAGTTGATTGCACTCTGAGTTGTGCCAGCGCTTGGAAAGCGCCGCGTGCTTGCGAGCCCCAATCGGCTTTGAGGGCACCTAGATTGCGAC
>CALCBL010000153.1 GCA_937897495.1 uncultured Burkholderiales bacterium | reverse complement strand
GTAATGAATGTCTGCTTTGCCAAATTCCAAGCGCCGCGTCATGGCGGGAAACACCGCACAGAATCCCTCGCAATAGCGACAGCCATTGCAAATTTGAAGCTGACGCGCCACTTCTTTTTCAGGGCTTGTTAAAAGCATGTCACCGCGCGCCAAAGCCTGCGCTTCTTGAGTCAGTTGTTGAAGTGTTTGCATGGTGTTCTATTCAAGCGGCAACGCGCGTGTCCCTGTCAGCTGTGTCCTGCATCACTTGCTCTGCCAAACGCGGCACCGAGTCAGGAAGACCCAAAGCAGCACGTGCGGCTTGCTGGCCGGCTATTCGGCCAAAAGCCGTGCCAATGGTCATGCCAACACCTGCGGTGTAGCCTTTGCCCAAAACATTGCCCGCCATCATCTCGCCAGCCACAAACAAATTGGGGCTCGGCTGATTGTTAAAACGAACGGCTGCAGTGTCGTCGGTTTTCAAACCCAGATAGGTGAAAGTGACGCCTGGTTTGACGGCGTAAGCATAGAAGGGGGCCGTGTCAAGCGGGAGCGCCCAATGCGTTTTGGCAGGCGTCAGGCCTTCGGTATGGCAATCGTCCAAGACAGTGTGGTCAAAATGACCGGGCACACAGGCTTGGTTGTAGGCGTTCAAGGTGGCCATGAAGGTGTCCACATTCAAACCCAGTTTTTGCGCCAACTCTGGCAGAGATTGAGCGACGGTGCCTTCAAACACGGGCGGCATAAAACGGCCCACGGCTTTGGCATCTGAAATGGAGTAGCCAATTTGACCGGGTTGCTGCGCCACCAAGCGACCACAAATGGCGTAGCGCTTCGGCCAAAAATCTTCGCCTTCGTCGTAAAAACGTTCGGCGTTTTTGTTCACCACCACGCCCAAAGACACGCAGTCGATGCGGGTGCAAATGCCACCGTCGTACAAAGGTGCGCGCGCATCAATGGCCACCATGTGCGCTTGGGTAGGATCGCTGATTTGATCTGCCCCCAAGTTAAGCAAGTGCTTGAGCAATGTGCCTTGGTTGAATCTGGTGCCA
>CALCBL010000152.1 GCA_937897495.1 uncultured Burkholderiales bacterium | reverse complement strand
CTTGGGTCGACGATTCGGATGTTCGTTGGGTAACTTTTGCGCCCGGAGTGGCCAGGGGCGACTATGAGCCACGAAACAACAGGCTGCAAGTGGGCTTGAAGTGGCGCATTCGCTGAGCTTGGCGATACCTTAATCGGCAGCCGACAAATGACCTCGATGGCATAGCGTGTAGGCTGTGAACCGGTTTGTTGAAACCAAAGGGTCATAGCACCCTCGCCGAGTTTTGATTTGGGTAATGTGGCCAGCACATTGCGTGCCAAATCGCCGGGGCCCATGTGACCGTAAACCAGCATGCGCGACACATCGACCCCTGCATCAAACACCCGGTTGGGCTGCAAAGCATAAAAAGAAACAGCATCCTCCGACACGTATTGCACCAACTTGACCGACATCAACTGTTGGCCTTTTGGAATGTCCCAGCGCACATAGTCGGCATCACCGCGCACCACCACCCCATGGATCAGGTAGGTTTGCAGGCCAGGGGCCAAAATGCTGGGCAGCAAAGGGTCGCCTGAAGCTTCATGCGACACAACGCTTGGGTTTTGCAAGTCAAAACCTTGGGCCGCAGAATTGTTACCAGCCATGTCCACTTGGCGTAACCAAACTCGGCTCAAGCCGTTACCCAAAGCACCGAGTGCGCTGCCTTTGCCTGCAGACCATGAGCGTTGCTCGTCCAGTGAATACTCCCAGCGCGCACCCGGTTCAATGCCAGACAGTTTGAAGGTGTTGGTCACGCCTTCGGATTGACCCGAGATGGCCACAGCAGCGGGAGGTGTAGTGTCCAAAACACAGTTGACGCGCACGATTTCCGAGGTGTTGCCCGCACTGTCCCGAGCGCGCACCCAAATCATTTTGGCGCCGTCGCCTTTGACTTCAAACGAGCCGCCGGAACCGCGTGTCCAAGTGATCCCTTGGTCCAGCGAAAACTCCCAGTCGATGCCCTGACTTTCAACACCCCACCTGCCGTTGCTTGTGACGCCATCGGTCACGTCAAGGCCGGTGTCGTTGAACGACAAAACAGGCGCTCTAAGAACGACCGAGCCGGCAGCCGGTGGTGTCTGTGCGCCAGGGACTGTGCTTGCAGTAGGCCCTGACCCTGAACCACCGCAGGCCACTAAACAAAATGCTAAACAGAGCATTGCGCAGGATCGCATTAAAAATGCTTGGGGCGAGAACATGTGAAATGATCCAATTTTTTGAACAAATTTAACGGCATCACCAGAGTGCATGCAATGACCTGAATCCGTGATCTGAAGGACCAAGACATTTAAAAAAAACCCCCACTAGGACGCATCCAAGTGAGGGTTAGTTTATCGCTCCGTGCGTCGCGCATTGCTGACGCGAGTCATTAGAGTTGGATCAAAGTCCGATCTTTCCACCATCGTCTTTGGTGATGATGATGGTGGCCGAACGTGCCCGGGTGCCTGCACCGTAAGCGCCGCCTGCGCCGTTGTTGGCGTTGGTGGGCCAGACGCCTTTTGAGACGTCGTTGTAGGCAGTGGCTTCTTCAGCGGGGTGCTGAATACCCACAAAAATCGCTTTGCCATCGGGGGTCTCGGTGATGCCCGTCACTTCTGCGCCCACGGGGCCAACCAAGAAGCGGCGCAAGCGTGACTCGCCCAAGATGCCGCCCACAAAGGTGTTTTGGGTCTCTGTCTTTGATGCACCAGACACCGTCATGGTGTTGGTGACGGTGAAAACACCGCCATCGCCCACGGTGCCCGGTACAGCGGCCACCAACATGCAATTGGTTTCGTCTGTGAAGGCGCCGTCGTCGGTTTGGATCCAGCAAATGCCTGTGGACTTGCTGAACCATAGGCCGTCTGGTGAGGAGAAAGAGTTGGCAGCAGTCAGACCAGAAATATTGACATCGACCTTAGGCGCGTCTTCTTCAGCACCGAACAAGAAAATGTCCCAGGTGAAGGTGGTGGCTTCTGCCATGTTGCTGGTTTCTTTGAAACGAATGATGTGACCGTGAGGATTGCCGTCACGAGCAATGCCGTCGTTGTCTTTGTACGCCCGTGGGTTGGCGGCATCGGTAGTGCCTGGCGTTCTGTTCGCGGCACTGTTGTTGGTCAATGCAAAATAGATCTCGCCGTTGGCGTGGTTGACCGCGCCCCACTCTGGCCTGTCCATTTTGGTGGCGCCTGCGGCGTCAGCGGCAATGCGCGTGTGCACCAACACTTCAGCCTGGCTGGTAAAGCCGAAAGCGGCAGCCTTGATCTTGGGGTTGTTGATGCTGAGCTCCAACCACTCACCTTTGCCAGTGACGTCGAACTTGGCGGCGTACAACTTGCCCTCGTTGAGGTACTTGTCGCCTGCTGCGATGCCGCCGCCGATGTCGGCTGCGTCCCAGTTTTTGGCGCTGACAAATTTGTAGATGTATTCGTTGCGTGAATCGCAACCCATGTAGAAAGCCAAAGGCTTGCCAACAACTGGAATACTGCAAACGGCGGCCTCATGCGCAAAGCGGCCCATGGACGTGCGTTTTGCAGGCACCGAGTCGACATTGGCCGGATCGATTTCAACGTTGTAGCCAAAGGTTTGTGGCTCGTTGCGGAAGTCAGCGGCTGCAGTTGCACCCGAAGCGGACACGTTCCAACGGGCGAATCTGGCGGTGGGGTCTGCGCCGGTCACGGTGTGCCAGCCTTGCGTGCGCGAGGTGGTGGCCGTGGCTGAAGTGGCGGTGGTCTGAACACCATAGCGTGTGCGTGAGGCGATCAACTTGGCGTCGGTGGGCACCGTTGCGCCCGCTGGCATGGTGAAGTAGGTGGCCCAGTTTTCTTCACAAGTGATCAAGGTGCCCCACGGGGTGATGCCAGTGCCGC
>CALCBL010000151.1 GCA_937897495.1 uncultured Burkholderiales bacterium | reverse complement strand
TCTGTTCGATCAAGCTGCTGCTTGGCGGCAGCCACGCGCGCCTTGCTGGCCACAAATTCACTCTGGGCATTGTTTCGTTTAACTTCAGATTCTTCCAATCCCTGCATGGACACCATGCCCTGAGCTTGAAGAGATTTGATTCGCTGATATTGGCGTTCTGCACCATCAAAGGATTGCGCAGCAGCACGCATCGATTCTTCAGCAGAATTCAGGTTGTCGCGCAAAACCGAGTTGTCTAAGCTAACGAGTAAATCGCCTTTTCGGACAAGCTCACCATTTTCTTTGTGTACTTTAATCACCACGGCAGCAACCTCGGCCCGCAGGTCGGCACGAATTTGAGGTTGGAGGGAGCCTGAAATGACAGGGCCAGTACCGTGCTTCGAAGTGCCTAACTGCAAAACGTCTTCATTGCCCAAGCTGATTGAGACAGCATCCAGCTTTTTGTCGGTGTCTGATTCTGGTTTTTTGCAGGCTACCAAAGTACCGCTAAGGCCAAGGCAAAGTGCCACAGAAAAAAGAGTGGAATAAGCAAAGGGGAAACGATCCAAACTAGGGGAACGCGACATGGGAACTCCAACTGCTAAAAAAGTAAGCGTATTACATCATGAGATGTCAATGGCTGATATTTAAAGGCTTGTTCGGAGAGACCAAATTTCAGGAAAGAGAACCACATCAAGCATCTTGCGCAAGTAGCTAACGCCGCCAGTACCTCCCGTACCTCTTTTAAAGCCAATGACCCGCTCAACGGTGGTCACGTGCCTGAAGCGCCAGAGTCTAAAAGCGTCCTCTAAATCGGCCAATTCTTCGCCCAATTGATACAAATCCCAGTGCTGTTTGTGATTTCTATAAACCACCAGCCAAGCTTCTTCCACTTGGGCGCTTGCCTGATAGGACTGTCGCCAATCACGTTCCAGGTAATCTGGCGGAATTGCCAAGCCTTTGCGAGAAAGCAATTTCAGGCTAGCGTCATAAAGTGAAGGAGCTACGTAGGCGCTTTCTACAATGGCATGCAAATCAGGTCGATGCGCGTGGGGCAGTAGCATGGCGGCATTTTTATTGCCCATTGCAAATTCAATGCATCGGTATTGCCAGCTTTGAAAACCGCTTGATTGGGCCAGGTAAGGTCTGATGGCGCTGTATTCGGGGGGTGTCATGGTGGCCAAAACATCCCACGCATGAACCAGTTGCGACATGATCTGCGATACACGCGCCAACATTTTGAAAGCATCGGGCAATTCATCCAGGTCAATGTGTCGAATTGCGGCACTTAACTCATGCAGCATGAGTTTCATCCACAACTCGCTGGTTTGGTGTTGCACGATAAACAACATTTCATTGTGATCTGGCGACAATGGCTTCTGCGCATTCAAGATGTCATCCAGGTGCAAATAATCGCTGTAGCTCATTGATTGGCTGAAGTCGAGCGTGCCCTCGCTGGCGTTTGGACTAAAAGGGCATCCGGACATGGTGGGCTTTCAAAGAACTAAGTGACGGTATTTTTGTGTGAAAACCGCGGCTGTTGCCACTCGCCGCTGTCCATCACTTCTTTCAAGTGCTGCACGGCATGCCAGACGTCGACAAATCTTGTGTACAAAGGCGTCAGGCCAAATCGCAAAATATCGGGTTGGCTTTTGCCATCGCCCGCACGAAAATCACCGATCACATTTCGCGCAATCATGGCCTGCACAATAGCGTAGGCTCCCTCGCTGCGAGTCAGGCTGATTTGTGAGCCGCGCAAATTTTCTTCAAGTGGCGTGGCAATGTCAAAACCATCTCCCGCCAGTTGGGTCTGGACCAAATGCATGAACAGACCTGTGAGTGCCAGTGATTTTCTTCTCAGTGCTTGCATGCCGCCCAGTTTTTCTGCTTCTAAAAATGCATCTAGGGCAGTGTCGAGTGCGGTCAAACTGAGAATCGGTTGTGTACCGCATTGGTATCGTGTGATGCCCGAGGCTGGCTTGTAGTCGGGTGTGAATTCAAACGGTGCTGCGTGTCCCCACCAGCCGCTCAGAGGTTGCCAGTAGCGATCGGTGTGCTTGGGGTGGACCCAAACAAAGGCAGGGGCACCAGGGCCGCCATTCAGGTATTTGTAGCCACAACCCACAGCAAAGTCTG
>CALCBL010000150.1 GCA_937897495.1 uncultured Burkholderiales bacterium | reverse complement strand
CGACCAATCGTGGGCCAAACGGGCCACAAAGTGTCATCTAAATCTAGGGAGATGGCTTTAATTTTTGAAAAGTCGATCATGGTGGGAGAGAATAACGCATGGCATTTCAAAAAGAACCCCCTTATCAACATGGACAAGTTGCAAAGACAGCTGTCCTTTACTGCAACCTTGGCACCCCCAAAGAGCCCACAGCACCTGCTCTGCGCCAATATCTGGCCCAGTTCTTGGGAGATTCCCGCGTGGTCGAAATTCCCAAAGCCATCTGGTGGCTTATTTTGCATGGCATTATTTTGCGAGTTCGACCCGCAAAATCTGCCGCCAAATACGCCAGCATTTGGACAGCAGAAGGCTCACCATTGCGGGTATGGACCGAAAAACAAGCTTTGGGTTTGGCGGAAAAATTAAAATCAGACGGCCATGATGTGGCCGTTAAGTACGCCATGACCTATGGCCAACCCAGCATCGAATCGCAATTGACAGCATTCCGCGAAGAAGGGGTTACGCGCATTTTGATGTTGACCGCCTACCCTCAATACAGCGCCACAACCACTGCACCCGTTTTTGACGCCGTCTATCGCTGGGGTTTAAAAACGCGCAACTTGCCCGAGTTTCGCTTTGTGAATCATTATCACGATCACGAAGGCTACATCCAAGCTTTGGCTGCAGGCATTCAAAAAAATTGGGCGGTCCATGGCCGTGCAGAACAACTTGTCATGAGCTTTCATGGTGTACCTGAACGGACCCTGCAACTGGGCGATCCCTACCATTGCGAATGCTACAAAACAGGCCGCCTCTTGGCCGAAAAATTAGGCCTGACAAAAGAACAATACAAAGTCACATTCCAATCTCGATTTGGCAAAGCCAAATGGTTAGAGCCCTACACCGAGCCAACACTGATTGCCATGGCCCAAGCGGGCACCCAAAGTGTCGATGTGGTGTGCCCTGGCTTTACAGGTGACTGCCTAGAGACATTGGAAGAAATTAGCATGGAAGGCCGCGAAGCGTTTTTACATGCGGGCGGCAAGACCTTCAACTACATTCCTTGCATGAACGACGAGCCCATGTGGATAGATGCGCTGGCAGCCATCAGTGAACAACACATGCAAGGCTGGCCGACTAAGCTTCAGGCCGCACAAGCCAGCGCTGCTGTTCTTGCCAACGGTCGAGAATTGGCCATCGCCTTAGGTGCCAAGCAATAGCAAATGAAGTAAGAGACGGAAGAAATGTGGTCTCTTGAAAAAACTTTCAAATTAATTGCGCGCGACCACGGAAACACCTTGACCCGAGAGAGACAAGCCCACAGACACGCCTAGGTCCCAATCTTGTAGGTGATCAGTTGTAACAACAAAAAGTGAACCCAACTCGGTTTCAAATGTCAACTCAAGGGTGCTGCCAAGGTAAGCTTTTTTGCGCAATATGCCGGTTAAGTGCGCACCTTCAGGGGATATGACTGTCCAAGCTTCAGGTCGAATGGCCGCTGTAATGGCGCCCTCCCTCACACGCTGCCGCGATTGAAATTCAAGTGGCCCCAAAGTGACTCGCCCTTGTGCATCGGCCACACCGTCGAACAACATAGCCTCTCCCATGAAGCCCGCTACAAATTCTGAAACAGGGCGTTCGTACAAGTCTTCAGGCGTACCTGCCTGCGCTATGGTGCCACCATCCATCACAATAATTTGGTCGCTGACGGCCAAGGCTTCGCTTTGATCGTGTGTGACATAGGCCACTGTCAAATTTAGGCGCTGTTGCAAACCGCGAATTTCGTCTCGCATAGAACGCCTGAGTCGCGCATCTAAATTAGAAAGCGGCTCATCAAACAACAAGACCGATGGCTCAAGCACCAATGCACGTGCAACAGCCACCCGTTGCTGTTGGCCGCCCGATAATTCACTTGGAAGCCGATTGTCAAAATCTTTCAGGCTTACATTTTCAAGCGCAACATGCGCACGCTCAGTTGCCTCAGCGATAGATACCCCACTGACCTTCAAGCCATATCGAACATTGTCAATGACGGACATGTGGGGAAACAAGGCATAACTTTGAAAGACCATGCTGACATTTCGTTCTGTAGGCCCCAAGTTGGTCACCTCTTGACCGTCGATGAATATGTGTCCACCGCTGACAGTTTCTAAACCAGCAATCATGCGCAAGGTGGTGGTTTTGCCGCAGCCTGAGGGTCCAAGCAGCGTGGTGAGGGTGCCCTTTGGAACCACAAAATCAATACCCTTCACCACCAGTGGTGCATCGCCCTCGCCATAGCGTTTAGAGACTTGTCGAAACTCAATGCCCGTGACATTTGATTTAGAAGCAGCGTTCATGTTCATACCCTCATTTCTCGTCGACCCAACTCGCGAGTTCCAACCCAACGTTGAATGATCACCGTGATGCACCCCATCAGGGCCATCAAGACCGTGCAATAAGCCAAGGCTACGCCATAGTCCCCGTTGCCAACTCGGCCAATGATGTAAGTGGTGGCCAATTCGTACTTGGCGGTGACCAAGAAAATGACAGCAGATACCGTGGTCATTGAACGGACAAAGCTGTAAATTAAAGCGGCTACCAAGGCAGGCTTTAACAAGGGCAAAATGATTTCGCGAAGGGTGGTGAGCGTGCTGGCACGCAGCATGACGGAAGCTTCATCAAGCGAACGATCGAGTTGTTTGAAAGCAGCGGTTCCCGCTCGTACACCTACTGGCAAGTTGCGAAAAATAAAGCACAACACAATGACCAAGCCAGTACCCGTCAATTCGACGGGCGGCACATTGAAAGCCAAAATATAACTCACACCCAAAACAGTACCCGGGATGGCAAAGGTCAGAAGCGCTGCAAACTCAAATGCATTTTTGCCTTTGAAATCAGTGCGCGCCAAGAGCCACGCTATTAACAAGCCAAGACCTGCACATACTGGCGCTGCCATAGCCGACAAACTCAAGGTGTTGAACAGCGAGTTCCAAGCTGTGCCCGCCCATACCCAACCGAAGTCACCCCATTGAACATCAAAGGCTGTCTTGAAATGATTCAAGGTGAAGGTGTAATCGCGCCCCCACGTTTGAACAAAACCACCAGCAAATGCAAACACATAAACCACCAAGGTGAAGATCAACCAAGGACCCGCCACACCTCTACAAACATTCAAGACGGCGGGCGGTAAATTCAAAGGTACACCTGCATCGCCTTTGCCCGAGACGGTGGTGAATTGAGCACCCCTTAGCACTTGCCGCTGCAAGACAAAAACTGCTAAGGCAAAAATGGTGAGTACCAGCGATAAGGCTGCAGCCATGCCAGGGTCAATGGCTGCGCCCACGATGGCAAAGAAAATTTCAGTGGACAAAACCGAAAACTGGCCGCCCAAAATAATGGGGTTGCCAAAGTCAGCCATGCTTTCAATGAAGCC
>CALCBL010000149.1 GCA_937897495.1 uncultured Burkholderiales bacterium | reverse complement strand
GCAATCTGAGGCACCCATGGCCATGACAGTTTTGCATAAGCACGAACACGATCCGGTTAACCATCCGCAGCGCCTAAGTTCTTGTGGCACCCCAGTGGTAGGTATTCAACTGGCCTTGCTGGACGAGCAGGGCCAAGAGGTGCCCACTGGTGAGGTGGGTGAGATATGTGTTCGGGGTCCTCTGGTGATGCAGGAATACATCAACAAGCCGAACGAAAACGCAGTGGCTTTTCGACATGGCTGGCTCTACTCCGGAGATTTGGCCAGACGCGATGCGGATGGGTATTTGTACATTGTGGACCGATCTAAAGACATGGTGATCACCGGAGGCTTCAATGTCTATCCTCGCGAAATAGAAGATGTGTTGGCCACGCACCCCGCAGTAGCAGCCGTAGCAGTGGTGGGAGCACCTCATGAAAAGTGGGGAGAGGCGGTGCATGCGGTCCTTGTGTGGCGCTCTGGCCAAGTGGCAGAGTGGGGCGAGCTTAGCGAGATGGTGCGAATCAAAAAAGGTGCTGTCCATGTGCCCAAATATTTTCATGCGGTAGACAAGTTGCCTACCACAGGCCTGGGTAAAGTTGATAAAAAAGCCATCCGACTGCAGGTACAAAGTCAAAACTAATGTCGACTTTAATTTCTGCTTGCATATTTTTTCTAGTGTCAGTTGAGTCCAGCCCTGACGAAACACTGCGATTATTTTGATTCGCATATTCGCAGCGTTACCTTAGAATCAAATTTATTTCCAAGCCCTGCGAGTTTGTTTGCCATTGAGGCAGTACAAGCCAATAACTCTCAACATTAAACTGGAGTCAGTGAAATGGCCAAATTGCACAATTTCAACGCGGGCTCTTACGCCTTTTTAGAAGGCGGTTTTCCCTACTCGCAAGCCGTTATTGCATTGCCTGGCTTTGCATTTCGGCGCATTCGGTTTTCAAGCGTTGTTCCGGTTGAACAAGGATTTGACTGGATTCGTCAGCACCTTCAGCAAAACAATCGGCCATTAACGGCATTGGCTGCATGCGAGCTAAGATCGCCAAGCGCTTTCACGATGGCGGGCTTTCGAGATTTCAATCAAAGTTATGTGAAAGTGCTCACTGATTGGGGCCTGATTCAAAATGGCCTCAACCCTGTAGCGCGCAGCAATTTGGCACCGGCTTTTTCACCACCAGACGTTCCGGGCTTTTATGCTTTTACCTACACCGTGCCTGAAACATCCAACCAATCAGACTGGCTGATTGCTGGCAGCGGCGAATGGCCAGAGCATTTACCTTTTCCTGAAGGCATTGTGGCGCGGGGCGACACCAGCCCTGATGGCATTGAGCGCAAAGTTCGTTATGTGGTGCAAACCATGCAAGACCGGGCAAAGGGCTTACAAGCAGAGTGGAGCCGATTAACAGCCGCACAAATTTACACAGTGCATGACTTCTCAGCTTTGATTCCAACGGTGTTCAAAACTGCAGGCATGCTCAGCCCCGGACTGTCGTGGCACATTTGCAATCCGCCCATTCAAGAATTGGAGTTTGAAATGGACGCGCGCAGTGTGCAACACGAACGTGTGGTGCACATTTAAGATTTAGGTTTTGCGTTCTAGCCAAGAGCCCAAAATACCCTTGGGCATGCGGATGATGAAAAACACCAGCAAGGCGCCGTAGATCAACAAGTCTAGGCCATGAATTTGATTGCCAATTAAGACCCGCAATACTTCTTGGAGTGCCAGCAAAAATACAGCGCCGAAGGTAGGGCCTAGCATGACAAACATTCCTCCGGCAATCACGCCAAAAACCATTTGCAAAGAAATGCCAATGCCCGAGACGGTATCTGGGTTGACATAGGCTTGGTATTGCGCATACAAAACGCCTCCAAAGCAAGTCATGGCTGCAGAGAGGACCGTAATTTTCAATTTGGTTCTGGTCACATTGATGCCAATGGATGCTGCGGCGTCTTCGTCCTCGCTAATGGCTTGGAGTGCATCTCGCAACATGCTTTGGTCGACTTTGCGCCAGACCCACAGTGCGAAAAGCCAGCATGCCAAAACAATGTAGAACCAAACCACACGGTTTGAAAATTGAAATGACCACAAAGAGGCCGTGGCCTCATTGGGCAAGCCAGGCTTGGGTGTGAGGCCCAATGAGCCACCAGTGACTTCTCGTGTGGCCACAATGACCAGGCGCACGACTTCGGCCAAAGCCAAAGTCACAAGTGCAAAATAATGCCCCACAATTTTGAAACGAAAACACGGGTAGCCTATGACCAATGCCAAAATAACCGTTAAGACCAACGCAACAAGAGCTCCCGCCAAAGGCGGCACGCCATACTGATTCCACAATAAGACCACGCTGTAAGCGCCAATGCCCAAGAAGGCGCCATGCCCTAGGCTGACCAAGCCAAGGCGCCCCATCAAGGCCCAGCTGGTGTAGATGAAGCCCATCAGCAATGCCATGATGATCAAGTGCAAGGGGTAGGAGCCCAAGCCTAGCCAAGGCGCCAGCATCAAGGCCGCCAGCAAGGCGCCAAATTTATAGTTGGAAGAAATAAGAGGCATGTTTTAGCGCCTGCGAAATAAAATACCTTCGGGGCGTATGAACATCATGGCGATGAAGAACACAAAGGCCATCACATAACCCCATTCAATGGCATAGACATAGCCACCCACAGATATGAGCTGGGCAAAAATAAATGCAGCTATAAAGCCACCCAATAAATTGCCTAAGCCGCCCATGACGCACACCAAAAATGTGATGGGGCCAAACGACAAGCCAATGGCGGGGTGGATGTCGTATTGCAGCACCAACAAACAAGCGGCCAGACCCGCCAATGCGCCGCCCATGGCCGAGGTGATCAAATAAATGCGCTCAGTGTTCACGCCCATCAAGGGCATGATGCTGCGATCTTGGCTGATGGCTCGAATGGCGGTACCCGCGAAGGTTCGGTTCAAGAACAAATAAGTGGCGGCAATGGCTACCATGGCTACGCAAAAAGCAATTAGGCGCGCCATCGACAAGCTGATATCACCCACCATCAAACTTGGCATGCGCACACCTATGTTTTTGAAATCAATGCCAAAGATCACCGTCACCAAAGCTTGTAGAAAAAACAAAACACCGCCCGTGACAAGCAATTGATTGATCGGCTCTGCCGACAAAACCGGCCGAATGATGAACCAATGCATCGCCATGCCCAAAGCGGCCACGCCCACAATACCTAAGATGAAGGCGACAGCCAAAGGCAGACCCAACATGGTGTGTGACCAATAGATGGCGTACATGCCCACCATCATCAATTCGGCGTAGCAAATCCAGACCACATCGATCACACCAAAGATCAGGTTCAAGCCCAAAGACAAAAGTGCCAGCAAGCCTCCGAGCAAAAGCCCATTGAGAACCGCTTCGAGTAAAAATATGTCAAAAAATTCCATCACACCCCCAGATAGGCTTTCTGAACTTCATCGCTGGCCAACAATTCGGCGGCAGTTCCGGAAGCGCGAATTTTTCCAATTTCTAGCAGGTACGCACGGTCGACCACCTTGAGCACTTGCTGGATGTTTTGTTCAACAATTAACACGGTATAGCCTTCAGCGCGAATGCGATGCATCAGCTCAAAAATCGATTGCACAATGACAGGTGCTAAGCCAGCAGAAGGCTCATCGAGAAGCAGTAATTTGGGGCCGCTCATTAAGGCGCGCCCGATGGCACACATTTGTTGCTCGCCACCTGACATGGTGCCTGCCAATTGCTTTCGCCGCTCAGCCATGCGTGGAAATAAGCTGTAAACATACTCCAAGCGCTCTTGCAATTTGGCACGGGCAGCAGGGCTATAGGCCCCTATTTTCAAGTTGTCCTCAACACTCAGGCGTGGAAACAAACGCCGCCCCTCTGGCACTTGTGCAATACCCAGTCCCACCACTTCATGCGAGGGCAGGTCTCGGTAGGATTGGCCTTGCATCTGCATGGTGCCAGCGGTGGCTTCAATCAATCTAGAGATGACGCGCAAGAGGGTGCTCTTGCCTGCGCCATTGGGGCCGATCACGGCCACAGCTTCGCCGGCTTTGACGCTCAATGACACGTCAAACAGCGCTTGAAAACTGTTGTACCCGGCATTGATATTTTTTAACTCCAACATCACGCGTCCTGACTCGACGCATTGCGCGCAACTTGTTGCTGAATACTTTGGGCGTCCGTGCCTAAATACACTTCAATCACCCGCGGGTCGTGGGTGACTTCGGAAGGCGAGCCCTGTGCGATCAACTCGCCGTGGTCTAGCACCAAGCATCGATCTATGACTTTCATCAACACTCCCATGATGTGCTCAACCCAGATGATGGTGATGCCGCGTTCATCGCGAATTCGCTTGAGCATTTGCGCGGCTTGTTCCATTTCTGTTTCGTCTAAGCCGCCCAAACTTTCATCGGCCAGCAGCAACTTAGGTTGCGTTGCCAAAGCCCGCGCCATTTCGAGTTTTTTCAAACCTGCCGCGCCAAGCCCATCGACAAGGACGCCAGGGTTGCGTGGCAAATCAATCAAGGACAAGGCGTCTTGCGCTCGGCGCTCGGCCTCGCCTCTTGTGATGGGTTCACTTGAGCCGTAGAAAGCGGCAAGCGCGGTGTTTTCAAGAATCGAGAGTTTGCGAAAGGGCCTGGGAATTTGAAAAGTTCTGGCCACCCCACGTTTGCAAATATGTGAAGACGACAAGCCCAACATAGGCTGGCCATCAAACATGACATGGCCTGATGTGGGTTCAAACATACCCGCCAATAAATTAAAGGTGGTACTTTTTCCGGAGCCATTGGGGCCAATCAGGCCCACAATTTCTCCGCGCTGGACTTCAAAAGAAATTCGGTTGACGGCGGTGAAACCACCGAATTTCTTGGTTAGGTCTTGAACAATTAGCACAATCAATTAGCGTATGAATTGCCTTTTGGAAGCGGCATGACAGGGTCACGGCTTTTGATGGCTCTAGGCCAGACCACATATGTGTCGTTGCCCGAGTATTGGTGAACGACGGGTGAAGAGCGTTCGTTTTGGCCAGACATGGGGTGACCAGGTGGGAAAAATTTGACGCCATAACCTTGGATGGTGCCACCTTCAGGGATATCAGTTTCCAATGCAGCTTTGCGCAATGATTCTGGGTCGTAGCCACCGTATTTTTTAATGGCACGCGGCATGACATCGCTTAATAAAATCCAAGTTTGGTTAAAGCCCATGGAAACGTGAGGAGGAATTTCATCAGCTTTCACTTCTGCTTTGTAGCGTTTGATCATTTCTGCTGTGAGTGCGCCGATGCCTGGTTTGAGAGTTTTTGCGTCAAGTAATTGGGCTGCAACTGGGTCAACGTTCAAGATCAAGTTGGCGTCTTCTTTGAAAGTGGCAAACAGCTTGTCAAATTGACCGTGACCAGCGCCATGGCCAATCAGGGCATCCCACTTCAAACCTTGCTCTTTGGCTTGGCGCAAGAACAAAG
>CALCBL010000148.1 GCA_937897495.1 uncultured Burkholderiales bacterium | reverse complement strand
CGTGTTTGTGACTATTGAATCGCAGCCCAACTTAATAAGTATCAAATATGACAAACTCAATGTTTTTAAATTGAGACATTAATATGAACAAGCTAATTTTTTCTTGCGCTTTAGTCTTGCTGTCAGGTTGCGCCACACAAATTGACGGACCTTCCGCAAACGCTCGGTTAGCCCCAACCAAAGGCAACACCACAACTGGCTTAGTAACTTTTAAAACCATTGGGTCTAAAGTTTTAGTCACTGCAGAAATTCAAGGTCTTAAGCCAAACGCAGAGCATGGGTTCCACGTTCATGAAAAAGGCGACTGCTCAAGCGGAGACGGCATGAGTACGGGTGGCCACTTTAATCCTAGCGGTAAGGCGCATGGCGCTCATGGCAGTAGCGCTCATCACGCAGGAGATCTGCCCTCTTTAGTTGCTGATATGAACGGCAACGCAAAATTATCTTTTGAAACCTCAGCAATCACTGTTGATTCTGGCACTACAGACATTGTGGGACGCGGTTTGATCGTTCACAGAGACCCTGATGACTATAAAACTCAGCCAACAGGCAATGCAGGGCCCAGATTAGCTTGCGCAGTGATTGTGAAAGCGATGCCAGGTTCTATGAACTATAAATATTAATTTTGTATGGCTTTGATGGAGCATCATGATCGAATGATTAGCTTCAGTACATAAAAAATTTAGCACTCAGTTTGGTTTTTACGAAAGAGCCGTGACACTCTGCCCCACAAGCATGGCCTCGACAAGTTCTTGTACGGCCAGTGCTTCTTGGGCAGTAGCAAGCTTATGAGCTTGGCCTCTTAACCATCGGTCCACTTCACTCAACTGGCGCTGCAAGGCGCTGCTACGAGGATCTTCTTGAGACCAATCAAGCGCTTCTTGCCATGCGCTGCCGTCTGAGCGCCAAAGTTGGTAGAACTCTCTGAACTGATAGCTCATGCGGCTGCCGCGCACAGTCACTTCTTGCCGATCGGGCTGCATACCACCGGTGGTGCCCATGACGGTAACAGGAAGCCCTTCTGCTGTTGTAAGCCGAGCCAGCATGTCTAACTCACACAAGGCGGGGTCTTGTGGGTAGCGCGGCAAGGCATGCTGCAGGGTCAATGGGCCCAGAAAGCGTTCAGCCAAAAACAAGAAATGCGATATGACCTCTCGGGTGTAGCCGCCTTCATGGCGAAAGCGCAGCCAATCTGCATCCCTTTGCCATGCGCGGGGCCATGCTGGGTAATTCACCACGATGTCGATTCCAAGTAACTCACCTGCTTCCCCAGCTTGAATAGAACGAGACAATTCTTCAAAGCCACGTGAGGCGGCTTGCGTGAAATTCACCACGCTGGGCAAACGAGCCTTGGCCAATTGCGTGACGAGTTCTCGACTTTGAACGTTGTCAGTGCCCAAGGGCTTTTCCATGAAGACGCCTTGTCCATTTGCAGCAGCCTCCAGTGCGTAAGTTTTGCGAGGACCAGGGGGACACGCGAGGTACACCACATGCGCTTCGTGCATGGCAGCTTTCGCACTTTGTGCAATGGGTGCGTTTGGCGAAATCAAGCGTGTTTTGGCAACTGAGTCAGTCGAGGGATCCCAGAGGCCGCACACTTCAAAGTCAGGGTGGCGCAGAACGTTTTCGAGCATGCGTCGCCCCATGATGCCGAGACCGATGATGGCAAATTTGTGTTTCATAAGGTTTTCAGATGTGTCGGAGCTTAACTAAAGTTCTTAATCAGGAGCTACTTTAAAGCGTTCAAAGTTGTAGCGAGAAAACTAATTTAAATATATTATGTTGCATCAAATGCTAATGTAGCTATGCGATTTATAAACATTCACACTCAACAAGGAGACTTACCAATGCAAAATTCTGCAGGCAAATTTTTATCGCTGTTCTTGACAATCATTTCCATCAGTTTTCCACTGCTAGCTCATTCACAAGCGAATTATCCCGACAAGCCAATACGTCTTATCGTTGCCTTTCCAGCTGGTGGTTCAACAGACATTATTGGACGTATCGTTGCCCAAAGATTAAGTGAGCGCTTAGGCCAGTCAATTGTGGTTGAAAATAGAGGCGGTGCTGGCGGCACGATTGGCACTGACATTGCTTCCAAAGCAGCGCCTGATGGCTACACGCTCACATTGGGTACAACAAGTACCATGGCTGTTGCGCCCTCTGCTTATTCAAAGCTTGGTTACGATCCAATCAAAAATTTTGCACCTATTTCTTTGGTTGCTGTAACCCCTTACCTGCTCGTAGTCAACCCCGATCTCCGAGCAAACACATTGGCCGAATTGGTCGCACTGGCTAAAAGTCAGCCTGGAAAATTGAACTACTCCTCTGCTGGAAATGGTTCAACAACTCAGCTTGCGATGGAAATGCTCAATGATGCCGCAGGTATCAGCACCACACACATCCCCTACAAAGGCAATGCCGAGGCCGACTTTGCAGTTGTTTCAAATCAAGTGCAAGTTCTTTTTGGGTCCATGCCTGCTCTGTTGCAGAACGCCAAAACAGATAAAGTTCGCGCACTGGCAGTTGGTACTGCCAAACGTTCGCCAGCACTTCCAAATGTGCCTACAGTTGCCGAGCTAGGCTACCCAGGATTTGAGGCTGCACTTTGGTTGGGTCTTTTTGCGCCAGCCGGAACGCCAAAACCCATCATTGATCGTCTGAACAAAGAAATTTTTGCAATTGTTGCAACCCCTGACTTTAAGTCAGCAATGGAGAAAAACGGTGCGGATGCTGTGCACAATTCGACTGAACAATTTGCAAATTTAGTGAAAATTGAAGCCGGTAAATACGGTAATATTGTGAAAAAATTAGGCATCAAACTGGATTGATGATCATCCAGCCCAAGAGTCAATGTGGTGAAAGTTGAAGACCCTCTCAATTCACTGAAATGTGAGGGTGTCCACTTTTTTTGAACCTAATGACATCTATCCTTTGCGATGTCGTAGATCAATGGCGCCACATTGAATAACCCTAAGCCGTAATCATTTTTGAAGCAGTCAGGCTTTGCTGAATTCTTGACATCGTTCGCAAACTTCTCGGTTTGCTTTTTAGCCGCTTTGGCCGACTCATCTTCAATCAGCTGCTTCACGGGTGATGGGCTTGATTTACTTGCTGAATCTCGCGCTTTAAAAGGCGCATTCAAATTCAATGCTTTTGGCTCAGCAACTTCAGGAAGCAAAATTGGTTGGGTGATTGAACTTTCAATTCTGGTATTTTGAATTGTTTCAATGACAGAACTTGGCAATAAG
>CALCBL010000147.1 GCA_937897495.1 uncultured Burkholderiales bacterium | reverse complement strand
CGAGGCCTTGAGCTTGGTCTTGAAAGACGTGAATGTCTTGACCCATACCGAGTGTGTCAAAACATTCGAAGCGGATGACCGTGTGTTGTCACATGACTTGGTGTCTGGCTTGCAAGTGCCACCGCAAGACAATTCTTCGATGGATGGCTACGCTGTGCGGGTTGAAGATGTCGTGCATTCGGGCGCAAGCTTAAAAGTCACACAACGCATACCTGCGGGTCAGCACGGTCATGCTTTGAACCCGGGTGAAGCCGCGCGTATTTTCACTGGGGCACCCATTCCACCGGGTGCCAACGCTGTGGTCATGCAAGAGGATACGCAAGTGACCTCAACTGAAAATGCGGCTGCAGGTGTGCCCGTCATTGTGGTCAACACGGTGCCTGGTTTAGGGCAATGGATTCGCCGCAGTGGTGAAGATGTGTCCCAAGGTGCCGTGGTTTTGCCTCAAGGCACGCGACTCGATCCTGCAGGCTTTGGCTTGGCCGCCAGCATTGGTTTGGCCCAACTGGAAGTCACGCGAAAACCTCGCGTGGCTTTATTCTCTACTGGCGATGAATTGGTCATGCCCGGCGATGTTGCGCCCGAGAACATGCGGCCCGGTGCTATTTACAATTCCAACCGATTTTTCTTGCGTGCCTTGCTGGTTCGACTGGGGTGTGAAGTGACAGACTTGGGCATCGTGCCCGACAAGTTTGAAGCAACTTTGTCGGTCCTGCGTGATGCTGCTTCGCACCACGATTTGGTGTTGACCAGCGGCGGGGTTTCGGTGGGTGAAGAAGATCATGTCAAGCCGGCGGTGGAGGCATTGGGCGGCTTGAATTTGTGGCAAATTTCAATGAAGCCAGGTAAGCCTTTTGCATTTGGTTTTCTCCAATCACAGGCTTCCGATCACTCGGCTTTTTTCATGGGCTTGCCTGGCAACCCTGTTTCAAGCTTTGTCACTTTTCAACTCTTGGTCAGACCGTTTTTATTGGCCCTTCAGGGTGTTCGCAAAGTGCATTTCGAGCCCCTTCGGTTGCAGGCTAACTTTGACATGCCCAAGCCTGACAAACGCAGAGAGTTTTTGCGAGTGAAACGAAATTCACAGGGTGGCTTAGACCTGTTTCCCAATCAAAGCTCAGGTGTTCTAACCTCGGTGGTGTGGGGCGATGGGGTGGTTGACAATCCAGGCTCTAACGCCATTCAATCGGGTGACTTGGTTCACTTCTACCCTTTCTCTGAGTGGCTTCAATGAAGATCACTTTGCGTTTCTTTGCATCATTGCGCGAGGCCATTGGCCATTCGCAAGAAGAGCTTCACACCACAGCACTCAATGCGGGCCAAGTGCGCGATGAATTGCTGAATCGAGGTGGGGCCTACGCTTGTTTGGGCCGTGAGCGTTCTGTTCGCTTGGCCTTGAATCAGGTCATGGTCAATGAAGATGCCATGCTTCAAGAAAACGCTGAGTTGGCATTTTTTCCACCTGTCACGGGAGGATGAAACGTGATCGCACGCGTTGTCATTCAAACCGAAGACTTCAATGTGTCTCAAGTGTTGGATCAGCTTCGGGCAGGTGATTTAAGGGTGGGTGCCATTTGCAGTTTTGTGGGCACTGTGCGCGATACCCGCATGCTGTCGGGCAATGCAGCTGACCAAATTCTCTCGATGGAGCTTGAGCACTATCCTGGCATGACAGAATCGGCCATTGAGGCCATGATTGACGAGGCCCATCAACGCTTTGACTTCTACCAAGCCCATGTCATTCACCGGGTGGGCGAGTTAAAACCTGCTGATCAAATTGTCTTGGTGGCGGTCTCTTCTGCGCACCGCGGCGAGAGTTTCAAGGCCTGTGAATTTCTCATGGATTACCTGAAAACGCAGGCACCCTTCTGGAAAAAGGAAGCCACACCAGAGGGCGCAAAGTGGGTGGATGCCAGAGTGACTGATGACGCTGCACTGGCACGTTGGGGCATTCAATCGCGCAACGTGGCTTAAGTTTTGACTGCAGGTCAGTGCCTGTAGCTTGGGCGCTCTGACTGCGGTGATTCAAGGTGCTCTGAGCGTTGCGAGAAATCGGGTTGCTGCCACTGTGCCTTCTTGAGAGACTGCTCAATGAGGTGCAACAAGCCATGCAACAAAGCTGCTTGTAAATTGAATTCACACGATGCACCGCTGGCGCTGTCGCCGCTTTTATCTTGAAACAACAAGTTCAGGCCGCCGCTGTTGTGCAAATTGAGTTGCACGTCTGTGACCAGCATGGGAGTCTCGCCAAGGGGCAAGTTGAGATTTTCTGAAACGAAGGGGGTAGAGAAGTCGGCTTGCGCCAGAAAATTCTCGCGCTTCAATTCAGCCAGCATTTGTTGGGCGGTGGTGTCTGAGGCCATGACTTGAGGGTCGCGGGCTTCTAGTTGAACCACCGAGGCTTGCAGATGCGGCAACAAACGCAGCGTCATGGCCCGCGTCAGCCAGAGCCTGAATTCTTGGTTGTCTTGGTTGCTGACCCTGAGCGCCAAGCGATCTTGACGTTCGTCATATTGGACCGACATTTGGTGAATGTTCATTCGTCCATTTTAGGGCCTTAGTGGGCTTGCCAGACTCAATTGCAGGTGGCTCTTGAAAAATAGCCTGATCGGCCCAAAATGGCAAGCAACAGGAGTTTTCGATGCGAATGGACAAACTAACCACTAAGTTTCAAGAAGCACTGGGCGATGCGCAGAGCTTGGCCTTGGCCAAGGACCATGCCTACATTGACCCCGCACACGTCTTGTTGGCCATGTTGCATCAGCAAGACGGCCCCAAGGCCTTGCTGCAGAGGGCAGGGGTCAATATGACAGCCCTGATGTCAGCGGCCAGTGCCGCGGTTGAGCGCTCGCCACAGGTCACCGGCCAAGATCAAGTTCAGGTTGGGCCTGAATTGGTCAAATTGTTGCAGGCCGCTGAAAAAGAGTCCCTTAAAAGGGGCGATGCGTTTGTTGCCAGCGAACTCTTTCTATTGGCTCTGGCCGATGGCAAGTCGGAATTGACGCGAACGGTCAAGGCTGCAGGTTTAAGTCGTCAAAGTTTAGAGGCAGCCGTGGATGCTGTTCGAGGCGGGCAAAGCGTGAACAGCGCTGACGCAGAAGGCCAGCGTGAGTCCCTCAAAAAATACTGCATGGACCTCACAGAGCGCGCTCGCATGGGCAAGCTCGATCCTGTGATTGGTCGCGACGATGAAATTCGCCGTGCCATTCAGGTCTTGCAACGCAGAACCAAAAACAATCCCGTGCTCATAGGTGAGCCAGGTGTCGGCAAGACCGCCATTGTGGAGGGCTTGGCCCAGCGCATCGTAGCCGGTGAGGTCCCTGATTCATTGAAAGGCAAGAGGGTCTTGTCCTTGGACATGGCGTCCTTGTTGGCGGGTGCTAAATTCAGAGGTGAATTTGAAGAGCGTCTGAAGTCAGTGCTGAATGAGTTGGCCAAAGATGAAGGTCAGACCATCGTGTTCATTGATGAATTGCACACCATGGTGGGGGCTGGCAAGGCCGAAGGCGCGATGGACGCAGGCAATATGCTCAAACCTGCCTTGGCGCGGGGTGAGTTGCATTGCGTAGGTGCCACCACCCTGGATGAATACCGCAAATACATTGAAAAAGATGCCGCTTTAGAACGGCGCTTTCAAAAGATTTTGGTGGGTGAACCCAGTGTGGAGGCCACCATTGCCATCTTGCGCGGCCTGCAAGAAAAATATGAAATTCACCATGGCGTTGACATCACCGATCCTGCCATTGTGGCGGCAGCTGAACTCAGTCATCGTTACATCACGGATCGATTTTTACCCGACAAAGCCATCGACCTGATTGACGAGGCGGCCTCCAAAATCAAAATTGAAATTGATTCAAAACCCGAAGTCATTGACAAGCTGGACAGGCGCTTGATTCAACTTCAAATTGAACGTGAAGCCGTTAAAAAAGAAACCGATGAGGCGTCGCAAAAACGTTTGGGCTTGATCGAAGAAGAAATTGTCAGCTTGAAAAAAGAAGCTGCCGATTTGGAAGAAATTTGGAAGACAGAAAAGGCCCAGGCGCAGGGCAGTCAAAACGTTCGCGAAAAAATTGACCAACTGCGCCAGCAAATTGAAGAGCTCACTCGAAAGGGCGATTTCAACAAAGTGGCCGAGCTGCAATACGGCAAGTTGCCAGAGCTCGAAAAGCTGCTGAAAGAAACGCAAGCCAATGAGCTCAATCCTGTAGCAGGCGCTGCGCCTAGGCTGCTTCGCACCCAAGTGGGTGCCGAAGAAATTGCAGAAGTTGTCAGCCGTGCCACCGGCATTCCCGTGTCCAAAATGATGCAGGGTGAGCGCGAGAAATTGTTGCAAATGGAAGTGAAGTTGCACGAGCGCGTGGTGGGCCAAGACGAGGCCATTGCGGCTGTCTCCCATGCCATTCGCCGTTCGCGCTCTGGCCTATCGGATCCGCAAAGACCTACGGGCTCTTTTTTATTCCTAGGCCCCACAGGCGTTGGCAAAACAGAGCTGTGCAAAGCGCTGGCGGGGTTCTTGTTTGACAGCGAAGACCACCTCATTCGCATGGACATGAGCGAGTTCATGGAAAAGCACTCTGTGGCGCGTCTCATTGGTGCGCCGCCTGGGTACGTGGGTTACGAAGAGGGCGGCTACTTAACCGAAGCAGTTCGTCGCAAGCCCTATTCTGTGTTGCTGTTGGATGAGGTTGAAAAGGCGCATCCCGATGTGTTCAATGTGCTGTTGCAGGTGCTAGACGATGGTCGACTCACAGATGGCCAAGGCCGCACAGTCGACTTTAAAAACACCGTCATTGTGATGACTTCTAACATTGGCTCACACCTGATTCAGTCCATGGTGGGCGAGCCCAGGGAAGACATCAAAGACGCTGTTTGGGGCGAACTCAAAAACCATTTTCGACCTGAATTTTTAAACCGAATTGATGAAACAGTGGTCTTTCACAGTTTGGATGCCAAGCACATTGAGTCGATTGCCAAAATTCAGCTTCAAATATTGGAGGCCCGATTGGCCAAGATGGATTTGCATTTGGAGGTTTCGACTGCTGCTGTGGCGGAATTGGCCAAAGTGGGATTCGATCCTGTGTTTGGTGCACGTCCCCTTAAACGCGCCGTTCAGCAACGGATTGAAAACCCTTTGTCAAAATTGCTTTTGGAAGGCAAGTTCTTGCCCAAGTCGGTCATTCCTGTCGATGTCGACCCCGTCAATGAGCCTGGCGTCTTTAAATTTGATCGGGTTGTCAGTTAAACAAGCCGCCAAGGGCGGGCGTCCTTGGCGCTTTGAAAGTATCATGCGGCCATCACTACAAGAGTCCCTATGAGCGATCAAAAAGTCAAACTTCAAGAAGTCCAGTCTTCATCTCAAATAGGGGGACACCTCCTGGTTGAGTGCCTCATTGCGCAAGGCGTGACCCACGCCTTTGGGGTTCCAGGCGAAAGCTACCTGGCTGCTCTCGATGGTTTTCACAAGTACCAGGACCAAATTCAGTTTGTCACCTGCCGGCAAGAGGGCGGGGCCGCCTTCATGGCAGATGCACAAGGCCGTTTAACGGGCCGTCCAGGGGTTTGTTTTGTAACCCGGGGCCCAGGCGCCACCAATGCCTCGATTGGCGTTCACACGGCGTTTCAGGATTCCACCCCCATGGTCTTGTTTGTGGGGGATGTGGCCACTGAAACCCGCGACCGTGAAGCTTTTCAAGAAGTCGACTTTTGTTCCTTCTTTGGCCCGAGCACCAAAGGCATGGCCAAGCGAGTAGAGCGAATTGATGATGCCAGCAGAATTCCGGAGTACGTTGCCCGCGCCTTTGCCACTGCCATGAATGGCCGTCCTGGCCCTGTTGTGCTTGTCTTGCCTGAAGACATGCTGACCCATGAGGTCTCTTCGAGGCCGCTGCCGCAACTTGAGCCCGTTCAGGCTTGGAGTGATCCTGGCAGCTTGCGTGAGTTGCGTGAATTGCTGTTGCAGGCACAACGGCCTTTCGTGATTGCCGGAGGAGGGGGATGGACGCCGCAGTCAGCGCAAGCCCTTCAGCGCTTTGCAGAAAATTGGCAACTGCCCGTTGGCAATGCGTTTCGTTTTCAAGACACATTTGACAATTTTCACCCCTTGTATGCAGGAGATGTCGGCATTGGCATCAATCCAAAATTGGCGCAACGCATCAAGGACAGCGATTTGATCATTGCCATTGGTCCGCGCTTAGGCGAAATGACCACCAGTGGTTACACCTTGTTAGAAGTTCCAAAACCCAAACAAAAGTTGGTGCACATTCATGCCAGTGCTGAAGAATTGAATCGTGTTTACCACGCTGATTTGGCCATTTGCGCAAGCATGAATGCCGCGGCGCGGAGCTTGGAAGTTCTCACTGCACCGTCCAGTGTGGCTTGGACCGATTGGGCGGCACAAGCCAACGCAGACTACTTGGCCAACACACTGCCGCAAACCTTGGCGGGCTTGCCGGCTGACTCTGCCCAAGGTCTTGTCAATATGCCCGAAGTTATTTCAGTTTTGCAGCGCCATTTGCCTGCGGACGCGGTGCTGACCAACGGCGCAGGCAATTTTGCAAGTTGGGTGCACCGGTATTACAAGCACCACGGCATCAGCAAGGGTTTTAAAACACAGTTGGCCCCGACTGTCGGTGCCATGGGCTACGGCGTGCCTGCTGGCATTGCGGCGGCGGTGCTCACGGGGCGGGTCGTCTTCACCATTGCAGGCGATGGCGATTTCCTCATGAACGGCCAAGAACTGGCCACCGCCGCTCAGCACGGCGCCAAAACAATTGTGGTTCTTCTGAACAACGGCATGTACGGCACCATCAGGATGCATCAGGAAAGAGATTTTCCAACCCACAACATGGGCTCTCACCTGAACAATCCAAACTTTGCCAATTTGGCCAAAGCTTATGGCTATGAGGGTGTGCGTATTTCGAAAACAGAAGAGTTTGAGCCAGCACTCACAGCAGCATTGGCGCGAAATCAAGGCACCCTGATTGAAATCATGCTCGACCCCGAAGCCATCACAACTCGCGTCACTTTATCAGCCATCACGCAGAATGCCTTGAAGACAAAGTGAATTGCCAAGGGCAAAAAAAAGCCGGGGTGACCCGGCTTTTTTCATTTGGAAAACACTGAATTACTTCAAGTGTTTGCCGATCAAGCCAGCCAATTCAAACATGGTGACTTGAGCCTTGCCAAAGATGGCTTTCAGCTTGTCATCAGCGTTGATGTTGCGCTTGTTGACATGGTCTTGCAGGCCGTGTTTCTTGATGTAAACCCACAACTTGCTCACGACTTCTGTACGTGGCAGAGGAGCTGCACCCACCACAGCAGCCAATGCGGCGCTAGGTGTTAAAGCCTTCATGAAAGCAGCATTTGGGGTGCGCTTTTTAGCAGGGGCTTTTTTAGCTGCTGGCTTTTTAGCTGGAGCAGCTTTCTTGGCTGGCGCAGCTTTTTTAGCTGGAGCAGCCTTTTTTGCAGGAGCAGCTTTTTTCGCTACGGGTTTTTTGGCGGGTGCTGCCTTTTTTGCAGGAGCAGCTTTTTTCGCCGGAGATTTTTTTGCAGTTGCCATTTTGAAATTCCTTAGGACGGAAGTTGGTTCGCAGCCGGAAACTTATTTATCCGGCTGAGCGCATGCTACTGGAGAAACACGCTGTTTCCTAGGGGAAGTGAAGATTTTTTCCCCTTGCTGTTGTAGATTTCCCTCTCTCAGTGCGTTCGCATTTGACTGACGTGGGTGCTTGTTGGTTTGAATTTTTGCCAAGCATGCGTTTTGATGTTGAAATTTGTTTTCACAATACGAAATAAAGACTTGTTGCATTGCATCAATTTTTCTCAATATGAGAAACAATATTTCATAATGAGAAATATAAGTCATAAGATATTGATTTTTAAAGAATAAATAAATGTCTTATATAAGATATTGAATATTTTAAAAGTCTTATATAAGACTTAGAATTTCCTCGGTGCCTAAGATTTTTAAAGTGTTCTTTGGCCTCTACATCAACCACCTCGAAGGAAATCGTCATGCCACAAAATATCGTTGAACAACTGAGCCGTGAACAACAAATTGCCGCATTGGAAAAAGATTGGGCCACCAACCCCCGTTGGAAGGGCATCAAGCGCGGCTACACCGCAGCAGATGTCGTTCGTTTGCGCGGCTCTTTTCCCATCGAGCACACCTTGGCTCGTCGCGGTGCAGAGAAGCTCTGGGACTTGCTCCACACCGAACCCTATGTCAATTGTTTAGGCGCACTGACCGGTGGTCAAGCCATGCAACAAGTCAAGGCTGGCATCAAGGCCATTTATTTGTCGGGCTGGCAAGTAGCTGCTGACAACAACTCCAACGCTTCCATGTA
>CALCBL010000146.1 GCA_937897495.1 uncultured Burkholderiales bacterium | reverse complement strand
CGACATTTGCGCTTCGGGTATGACGGGCATGCGGTCGAGCGCGGCGGCTCCTAATTTCAAATCATTCATTTTTGACGTTCAATTTAAAAACAATTTCACTTGATTGAGCAACAACTCGGGTGCTTCTTCAGGAATGTAATGGCCACAAGGCAATGCTTTGCCTTGAACATTGACAGCCACCTTAGACCACTCCTTCAGCGGCTCAAAACATTGGTGCACCACACCTTGTTCGCCCCAAAGAATCAACAAGGGTTGCTCCACAAAATTCTTGTCGTCTAAATCCAATTGGTCGTGAACCAAATCGATGCCGGCCGAGGCTCGGTAGTCTTCACACAAGCCATGCGCTGCGCCTGGCAGTTCTATGCAACGCACATACTCTGCCAGCGCTCTGGCATCAAAGGGCGCCAAGCCTGCGCTTCTGCGCCCAAGTACATCCCTGATGTAAGTCGCTGGGTCTGCCTCAATCAAGCGCTCAGGCATTGGCGCCGGCTGAATGAGAAAGAACCAGTGCCAATAAGAACGCGCAAATTGATTGGATGTTTTTTCGTACATGGCCAAGGTGGGCGCAATGTCTAACAACACCAAACGCTTCACAGCCTTTGGATGGTCCAAGGCCAAGCGGTGGGCTACTCTGGCGCCACGATCGTGCGCCAACACATCAAACTCAGAAAATCCGAAATGGCGCATGACTTCGATTTGATCCAAAGCCATGACGCGCTTTGAGTAATTCAAATGATCTTGAGTGCCTTGAGGTTTAGACGAATCGCCGTAACCTCTAAGGTCGGTCATGACCACGGTAAAAGACTTGGCAAGTTGCTGCGCAACCCGATGCCAAATGGCGTGCGTTTGGGGATGGCCATGAAGCAAAAGCAAAGGCTGGCCAGAGCCGCCTTTGCGCGCCATGATTTTGACGCCGTTCACTTCAATCAAATGTGATTCGAAGTCTGGGAAAAGTGGGTTCATTAGTGAGTGATGCGAAATTCAAATGGCATGGACTATTTGTAGTCAATCTTCATGGAGAACCCAGCCTCTTTCATTGAACTGAGCAACTGCGTTTCTTGTGCAGCCGTCAAAGAAATCAAGGGCGGCCGAACCACTTTCCAATCTTCTTTACCCGTGGTGTGCGCCACCGCTGTTTTCATGGCCGGAATCATGGGCAATGCAGAAAACAACGCGCGCACCAAGTCAAGCCGCTGCTGCTGAGCATCTGCGTCCGAGTCGGTCCAATTGGCACAGAGCGAAGAAATGGCAGCGGGGTTGACGTTGGCTGTGGCACTGATACACCCTGCACCGCCCGCGCGCATGGTGCGCATCAAAAAGTTTTCACTGCCCGCAAACACGGAAAAACCTCTGGCCGAAAAGCGCTCAATCATGGAGGCTGTGTTGGACCACTGCCCGCCGCTGTCTTTGGCACCGGCAATCACGGGGCCGTACTTGTTGAGCAATTTCTCAATGAGATCCATCGAAAAGCCAATTTGTGAAACAGGGGGTATGTGGTACAGATACACACGCAAACTGCTGTCGCCCACGCGCTCGATGAGTTCGCTGAAAAAGGCGTACAAACCCTCATCGCTGACGCCCTTGTAATAAAAAGGTGGCAACACCAGCACGTCTTTCACGCCAGCCCTTAAACAGGACTGGGTAAGGCTGACCACATCGGGCAGCGCGCAGCCCCCTGTGCCAGGCATCATGCGGTGCGGGTCAATGCCTTGGGCCACCAGGTATTGCACCAAATCGGCACGCTCGCCGAATGACAAAGAATTACCTTCAGAGTTGGTACCAAAAACGGCCAAACCCACGTTGCAATTCAGCAACCATTGGCACTGGGCGGTTAAGAGTTCTTTGTGAACCGACAAATCTGGCCGAAAAGGCGTGAGAACTGGGGACAGCACGCCCTTCATGGCTAGGCTGGAGGCGGCAGTGCCGCTGGCTTGAGTTGTTGTTGTTGTCATGGTGAGAATCCTTCACATTTTCGGATGACCTGAGTCACATAGAATAGGCTAACCTATCTTGAGTAGGCTCAAATTAGGGCATACCCCTCTTGATAAGCTTGTAGCCAACTGCAATGCTTATGATAGGCATTCATTTTCAAGGGCAACACATGAAACTCCTCAAATTAATCTGTTCGTTCGCATTTCTGGCCAGCTCCAGTTTAATGGCACAAAACATCTCTATTGCCACGGGCGGTACCGGCGGTGTTTATTACCCCATGGGCGGCGGTTTGGCCAACGTGCTTTCCAAACATATTCCTGGCATGCAAGCCACCGCCGAAGTGACCGGTGGCTCCGTTGACAATTTGAACCTCATTGGCAGCGGCAAG
>CALCBL010000145.1 GCA_937897495.1 uncultured Burkholderiales bacterium | reverse complement strand
CCAGATTGCAAAACAAATATTCAATGCCTAAATCAACCAAGCCTTGCAGCAAGTCGTTGGAAGCGGTGCGGATGTAGGGTTGAGACATAAGTTATTTATTTGACAGACCCGCTGCCTTGACAACAGGCAACATCTGTTTGAGTTCAGATTCAATTCTTTGTTTGACAACTTCGGGCCCTGCGCCATCGCTCTCATGGCCCAACTTGGCAAATGACTCACGGGTGCTGGGCATTTCCAAATACTTTTTCATCTCTTGGCCCATTCTTGTCACGATGTGGGCTGGGGTCTTGGCTGGTGCATACAGCGCCATCCAAATTTCAAATTCTATGCCGGGGTAGCCCGCTTCTGCCAGTGTGGGAACTTCAGGCATAAAGCGTGATCTTTGGCCCGATGCCACAGCCAAGGCGCGCAAAGTACCAGCTTGAATTTGACCTTTCACAGGGGCAAGGTCGGCCATGACCATGACGACCCGGCCTGTGACCAAATCAGAAATGGCAGGTGGAAATCCTTGGTAGGGCACATGGATCATGTCAACGGCAGCACTTTGCGTGAGCATGGCTGTGCCCACATGTCCCATCGAGCCAATTCCATTGCTGGCATAAGGCAGCCTGCCTGGTTTCGATTTGGCATCTGCCATCAGTTCTTTGAGTGTGTTGTAGTTGTTGGCGGGCGCAGTGATTAAGAAAAATGGCAAGCGTGAGACCATGCTCACCGGCACAAAATCAACCAAGGGCTCAAATGGCAATTTACCCGTATGGGTCAGAGGCAACAATGACATGGTGGAGCCGCCAGTGAGCAAAAAGGTATAGCCATCTGGCGGTGCACGAGAAACCATTTCAGCGCCGATCACCGTGCCACCACCCGGCTTTGGATCCACCACAACCGATTGGCTCAAAGCCGTGCTCAAGTGTTGTGCCACCAATCTAGCTGCAGCGTCGACACCGCCGCCCGCTGGGTAAGGCACCACAATGCGAACCGGTTTGGCAGGCCAATCTTGTGCCAAGCTCCAAAAGGGCAACAAACATAAAGCCAAGAAACAGGTGAACTGCCGAAAAAAGTGCGTCTGCATAGGTTTGCCATTCCAACAAATAATTGTTACCGCACGCTATCACGCCACACTGCCTGAGGAAATGATGGAAACCCCAAGCTCGTGAGTTTGTGTCACAGAAAATCGAATTCTCGTTCTCTCTGCTAACAGTGGCGCCCTACCTCCGTTCAAGCCCTGATTGCATTTGAAGAAACTCAAAGCTAAAGTCACCCCCAATTAGGAGCTCGTATGCGCATGCGTTTGATTCATTGGCTGTCTTTCGGGTTGATGGCCTTGTCAGGATCTCTGACCTGCCTT
>CALCBL010000144.1 GCA_937897495.1 uncultured Burkholderiales bacterium | reverse complement strand
ATGGTCTTGGTACCCACCCTGACTCCCAAAATGCCCTACGACCACAACAAGGCACTTGTGCCGGTTGCCGCAACTGCGCGCCTTGAATTGTTCTTGGTGGTCCGGTCAAACTCTGCCTTCAATAATTTTGCCGATCTACAGAAGTTTGCCCGAGCTAACCCTGGCAAATTGAGCTACGGCAGCCCAGGAAATGGATCGACCCCTCATATCGGCGCAGAGATGCTTAAGAATATGGCTGGCATCTTTGCATTGCATATTCCCTATCGGGGTTCAGCCCCCGCTTTGCAAGATCTGTTGGCCGGCAATATTGACTTCTTCATGGATCCAGGCATTGCCGCACCTCATATCCGCTCGGGAGCGCTGCGACTCTTGGCCGTCGGCAGCACTAAGCGATCTTTCCTCTATCCCGATATCCCTACGCTGGCTGAACTGGGCTTGAAAGGTTATGACGGCGGTTCCACGCACAGCTTTTACGCGCCAGCTGGTACACCACAGCCTGTGATCGATCGCTTGAACAGCGAGATCAACCGTATCTTGGTCACTCCCGCTGTCACGCAAATCATCCGAGGCTTGGGTGCAGAACCTACACCCATGACACCGGCTCAACTGCTGGCTCTTAACGCAGCCGACACATTGCGCTTTGCGGCCATCATCAAGCAGCAAGGTATTCGGGCCGAATGAGGATTCGGGCTTTCATTGACAAAGTTGCAGCCCACAAATGAACATCAACTCTGATTACAGCGAGAGGGTCGTGATTGATCATCATGACTTACCTTGGATGCCAAGCCCCCAATTGGGCGTTGAGAGACGCATGCTGGAGCGCCAAGGCGACGAAGTTGCAAAAGCAACTTCAATCGTTCGCTACAAGCCAGGATCCAAATTTCAAGCGCATCACCATGAGCTTGGGGAGGAGCTATTCGTTTTGGATGGGACATTCAGTGATGAGACTGGCAATTACGCGGCCGGAACTTACATCATGAACCCTCCTGGTTCTTCGCATGCGCCATTCAGTGAAACTGGTTGCACCCTATTTGTGAAGCTGCGTCACCTCGGACCCGACCAAGTGGAGCGAGAGGTCATTGACACGACAAAGGCAGCTTGGTTGCAGGGTATGGTGCCGGGTTTGAATGTCATGCCTCTGATGCAGCAGGGGAGTGGATCGACTTTGGTGAAATGGGCACCGCAAACATTTTTCAATCCACATAGGCACTATGGTGGTGAAGAAATCTTTGTGGTGGATGGCGTGTTTGAAGATGAACACGGGCGCTATCCCACTGGGTCTTGGATCAGAAGTCCGCATATGAGCTTGCATCAACCTTTCAGTAAAGAGGGTTGCACTATCTTTGTAAAAACAGGGCATTTATTGACTTAGGTTTGCCAAAACCTGAAGCCTAATTGATGCAATTAAATAGCGAAGATAACTTCTATGTACATTGCATCTAAAAGCTGTGCATCTGCTTGTAATTAATGACACGTTTATTTTCAAATCGATCTCGGCACTTCGACATGGGAGATTTGCCCACTGAATTGCTAGCGCGAGATGCCCATGCTCCAGAAATCCAAGCTGCAGTATCTAAAGATCAATATCCTGCTGGGCCGCACTCGTTAAACGAGGCCTTGGCAACATATCAAAAGCTTTTTGAGCAGTACTTGGATGGCGAGACGGCCATTGCCCGCGCACCCTTGCCTGACGATTTAAGCATTCGAAGCAAAAACCTCAAAGCCAGTGCCTATTTTTTAGATGCAACGCTAGCGGGTGTGTGCGCTATTGAGCACTCTGATTTTTCTAAAGACGCGCCTAAACACACCCATGCATTGATTTTTCTCATTGAGTTCAGCCGCGAGCCTCAATCAGATCAGCCTGGTGCCACTTGGATTCATGGCAGTAACAAAGCCCGATCAGATGCGCGCGCAAGCGAAGTGGCTGTTGTACTAGCGGGTTATGTTCGAGCATTGGGGTATGGCGCGCGCGGCCACGTGGCGGGCAATACACTTTTAAACCTAGAAGCTTTGGCGCAACGCGCTGGCATTGCTCGATCTGAAAACGGCTTGCTCAAAATGCCTTTTCTAAATTGCGGCTTTGCGTTGGCTGCGATCAGCACCGATTTGCCATTGGAAATTGATCTTCCAATAGCACCCAATGCCTCCTTGGGTTGGCCAGATTCCGACGCTTACATGGGCAAACTAGGAACTCGCCCTGGATGGGCTGAGTCGGAGGCCGAACTGCGTCCTCTGCATTGGGGGCGCTACCCCATGGAAACATTGAAGCGTGTGCCAGAGCCCACAACGCTGATCTTGCGTGAGGAAATCATTCGCAACAGCAAGCGTGCTGATTTATTCACGCGCGCATTGGCTGGCGATTTAGGTGAAAAAGCCAAGGTGCAGCGCATGCGCTTTGCCACAAAACATCCTTTAGCGTTTGCCATGACGCCCTTGATCCGCAACATGGTGCCATTGCAGGGTACATATGAGCGGCTTGTGCCTGCAGAAACAAATGGAGCGTTGTCGGATGCCCAAAGAAACGCAGAGTCCATCAAAGCCTTGGCGTATTTTTTAGGCGCTGATTTGGTTGGCATATGTGAAGCAGAGCCTTGGATGTTTTATTCACACGAAGCGCAACAAGGCAAGCCGATTGAGCCCACCCACAAGCACTGTATTGTGATGCTGCTTGACCAAGGATTTGAAACCATGGAAGGAGCCTCGGGCGACGATTGGATTTCAGGTGCGCAATCTATGCGGGGCTATATGCGAGGCGCATTCATAGCGGGAGTCATGGGCGCTCATTTGCGCCGATTAGGCTATTCCTCGCGTGCACACACCAACGCAGAATCAGATGTCTTGCATATTCCTGCAACTTTGTTGGCCGGTCTTGGTGAGCTCTCTCGCATAGGCGAATTGGTTTTAAACCCATTCATTGGACCTCGATCCAAGAGTGTTTTACTAACTACCGATTTGCCTTTGGCATTTGACCAGCCAATCGATTTTGGTTTGCAATCGGTCTGCAACATGTGCCTGAAGTGCGCACGCGAATGCCCATGCAATGCCATTCCTTTTGGTCCCAAGGTCATGTTCAATGGTTATGAAATATGGAAACCCGATGTTGAAAAATGTGGCAAGTACCGATTAACCAACATGAAGGGATCGGCCTGTGGGCGGTGTATGAAAACCTGTCCCTACAACAGAGAAGACTT
>CALCBL010000143.1 GCA_937897495.1 uncultured Burkholderiales bacterium | reverse complement strand
GTGTCAAAGGCCGCTTTGGGTTTGATTACATTCAGCATCCTCAACGACTCACAACGCCCCTTATTCGAAAACTGGGCGTGCCCAAAGATCCTGCGTTGATTCAGCAACTCAATCGCAACGCTGCCGATTGGTCTGCTGTGTTCAGAGAAGCTACTTGGGAAGAGGCCTTGGCCTTAGGTGCCGGTAAATTGAAGCAAGTGCGAGATGCCTTTGGGCCCAAATCTTTGGCAGGATTTGGTTCAGCCAAGGGCAGCAACGAAGAAGCCTACTTGTTCCAAAAGTTGGTGCGAACAGGTTTTGGCTCTAACAACGTCGATCACTGCACGCGCTTGTGCCATGCTTCAAGTGTGGCTGCAATGTTAGAAGGTGTGGGTTCGGCGGCTGTTAGCAATCAGGTCAACGACGTTGAACATGCAGGCCTCATTTTTGTCATTGGCGCAAACCCTAGCGCCAATCACCCTGTGGCAGCAACATGGATGAAAAACGCAGCCAAGCGCGGCGCCAAAATTGTGCTGGCAGATCCGCGTGTGACCGACATTGGCAAGCATGCTTGGCGAACTTTGCAATTCACGCCAGACACCGACGTGGCCATGCTCAATGCCTTGATCTACACCGTCATTGAAGAAGACTTGGTAGATCAAGACTTCATTCAAACGCGCGCTAACAACTACGAAGCATTGAAACAAAACATCCAGGGTTACAGCCCTGAAGCCATGGCGCCCATTTGTGGTGTGCCTGCAGAAACACTGCGCGAAGTGGCGCGTGAATTTGCCACCAGCAAAGCATCGATGATTCTCTGGGGGATGGGCATTAGTCAGCATGTTCATGGCACCGACAACGCGCGTTGCCTGATTGCCTTGGCCACAGTCACTGGTCAAATTGGCAAGCCCGGCTCGGGCCTGCATCCACTGCGCGGACAAAACAACGTGCAGGGTGCCAGCGATGCGGGGCTGATTCCCATGATGTACCCCAACTATCAGCGGGTTAGCAATCCTTTGGCACACGACTGGTTTGAAAAGTTTTGGGACTCACCTCTCGACAGCCAGCCTGGCTACACCGTGGTTGAAATCATGCACAAAGCCTTGGCCGATGACACCGATCCGCACAAGGTGCGCGGCATGTACATCATGGGCGAGAACCCCGCCATGAGCGACCCCGATTTGAACCATGCGCGTCACGCTTTGGCGTCTTTAGACCACTTGGTGGTTCAAGATATTTTCATGACAGAAACCGCATGGTTTGCCGACGTGGTGTTGCCTGCCACCGCATGGCCAGAAAAAACGGGTACCGTGACCAACACCGATCGCATGGTGCAAATGGGCCGACAAGCGGTTGAGCCTCCGGGTCAGGCCAAAGCCGATTTGTGGATCATTCAGCAGATTGCCAAAGGCATGGGCTTGAAGTGGCCATACAAGGGCGAGCACCATGGCGTGGCCGAAGTGTACGAAGAAATGCGTCAAGCCATGCACGAAGTGATCAGTGGTATTTCTTGGGATCGATTGGTGCGTGAGTCTAGCGTCACTTACCCTTGCCTCACTGAAGAAGATCCAGGTGAGCCGACCGTGTTCAAAGAGCATTTTGCAACAGCAGATGGGCGCGTTAATTTGGTACCTGCCGACATCATTCCGGCCAACGAAAGGCCTGATGCCAACTTCCCCTTTGTCCTTATTACAGGAAGACAGCTAGAGCATTGGCACACGGGCAGTATGACGCGCCGCGCCACAGTGCTTGATGCCATTGAGCCCGAAGCCACAGCCTCAATGTGTGGCGCTGATATGTTGGCGCTGGGTTTGAGTGACGGCGACGTCATGACGCTGGCGTCTAGACGAGGTGAAGTGTGTTTAAGAGTGCGCCGCGACGACGGCACGCCGCAAGGATCGGTGTTTGTACCGTTTGCTTATTACGAAGCGGCTGCCAACCTATTGACCAATGCAGCACTCGACCCAGTTGGTAAGATTCCAGAATTTAAATATTGCGCAGTAGCGGTCAAAGCAGGCGGACAACTTGCAGTGTCCGGTGGCTTTTTTAATTAAACATCGAACTGAATGCCCTGTGCCAATGGCAAGCTGTTGCCGTAATTCACGGTGTTGGTGGCTCGTCGCATGTAGGCCTTCCAGGCATCTGACCCCGACTCACGCCCACCGCCAGTTTCTTTTTCACCACCAAATGCCCCGCCAATTTCGGCGCCACTGGTGCCAATATTGACATTGGCAATGCCGCAATCGGAACCTATCGATGACGTGAATATTTCTGCTTCACGCAGATCTTGAGTGAACACAGAAGATGACAGGCCATGCGATGCCGCATTGTTCATGGCGATGGCATCTTCAAAATTGTCGTAAGGAACCACGTACAAAATAGGCGCAAAAGTTTCGCGCAGCATGGGTCCCATTTGTATTTCAAACTCAACGATGGCAGGGCGAACGTAATAGGCACTGGGACCACCCACATCGCATCGACTTCCAAAATGAACTTTGGCGCCTAGTTTTTTGGATTCTTCGAGAGCGGCCTGCATGTTGTTGAAAGCAGTTTGATCAATCAGAGGCCCCACCAGCGTACCCGTTGTGAGCGGGTTACCCACAGGCAGCTTCTCAAATACTTTTTGCAAAGATGAAATCAATTGCTGGTAAACAGAGCGATGCACAATAAGCCGCCTGAGAGTGGTGCAACGTTGACCTGCTGTGCCAGCTGCAGAAAAAACAACGCCTCGCGTCACCAATTCTAAATTAGCGCTTGGGCAGACAATGGCTGCATTGTTGCCGCCCAACTCTAGCAATGATTTTTTGAAAGTTGTTGCACAGGCCATGGCAACTTGGCGGCCCATGGCAGTAGAGCCCGTAGCACTGACCAATTTGATGTAAGGGCTTTCAACCATGGCTTTACCAACTGTGCTGTTGCCTTGAAGCAGGCACACCAATCCATCAGAGGCCATGCCTGATTGTTCTGCGGCTTTTAACAGTAGCCCTGTCAAGGCCATGGCACTCAGGGGCGCTTTTTCTGAAGGTTTCCAAACGATGGTGTTGCCACAGACCAAGGCCAAAGCAGCATTCCATGCAAAAACCGCCATCGGAAAATTAAAGGCGGAAATGATGCCTACAGCGCCTAGTGGATGCCAAGTTTCAAGCAATTTGTGATCGGGACGTTCGCTGGCAATGCTCAATCCATAAAGCTGGCGTGAGAGTCCCACCGCAAACTCACAAATGTCGACCACCTCTTGAACTTCTCCCCAGCCTTCCTGCAGGATCTTCCCGGTTTCATGAGAGATCAGCTGACCCAGGGGCTCTTTGTGCTGTCTTACAAGTTCGCCAAATACACGCACCAATTCACCTCGCTTGGGCGCTGGTACTTTGCGCCAAGCAAGCGAGGCTTGGTGTGAACGAAAGAGTTCTGCACTGATTTGAGTCTCTGTGTGGGCAGTCACTTTTGCAAGCAATCTGCCGTCAACAGGAGAGTTGACCTCGAAACCCTGAGCATTGAAGGGCGGCAATGCGAGGTTCAAGGATTTGAAAATACTTTGGATATCAGTGCAGTAA
>CALCBL010000142.1 GCA_937897495.1 uncultured Burkholderiales bacterium | reverse complement strand
GCTCATTGGCATATTTCACAGCGGTTTTAGTAAACCAACGTGCGTCCCCAATGCATTCTGCAGCAATCAAAATGCGTTCTGCATTCATGCCATCCAAAATATATTTAAAGCCTTTGCCTTCTTCGCCAATGAGATTTTCTGCAGGTACTTTGACGCCGTCAAAAAATACTTCTGTGGCGTGGTGATTGATCATGGCCTTGAGAGGTTTGATCTCGAGTCCTTTGCCAAGGCTCTCGCGAATATCAACCAAAAAAACCGACAAGCCTTCTGTTTTTTTCTTCACTTGATCCAGCGGCGTGGTGCGCGCAAGTAACAGCATCAAATCAGAATGCAATGCACGAGAAGTCCATACTTTTTGCCCGTGCACCACGTAGTGATCGCCATTGCGAACTGCACGTGTTTTGAGTTGCGTGGTGTCGGTGCCTGATGTGGGTTCGGTAACGCCAAACGCTTGTAGGCGCAATTCACCGCTGGCTATTTTTGGTAAATAACGTTTTTTTTGTTCTTCCGATCCGTGTCGAAGCAAAGTGCCCATGATGTACATCTGTGCATGACATGCGCCTGCGTTACAACCGCTGGCATGAATCTCTTCAAGAATGACAGAGGCTGCACGCAAGGGCAGACCTGCACCGCCATATTCTTCTGGAATCAGAGCGCCTAAATACCCCGCATCGGTTAGCGCTTTGACAAATTCGGTTGGGTATTCTAGTTTTTCTTCTAAATGGCGCCAGTATTCACCAGGAAAGCCTGCGCAAATGCGACGAACGCTTTCTCGAATGTCTGAATAGTCTTCGCCAAGTGATACCGAAACATGATCTAAATTGTTGTTGGAATTCATTGTTTAATTACTCTTTAATCGTTGAAATACATACAAGGCTTAACGCCCTTTGAAAACGGGTTTGCGTTTTTCATTGAAAGCCAATACACCTTCGTATCGATCTTCGGTTTCAATCAAATGGTTGTAAGCCTCGACTTCGAAACGAAAGGCGGTGCGCAATTCCATCTCAAGGCCATAACGTACAGACTTTTTGATTTGCTGGACCGACAAAGGGGCATTGCCCGCGATGATTCGGGCGGTATCCAAGGCTTTGCTTAAAACCTGACCGGGTTCGCACACTTCGTTGAGCAGGCCCCAGTCGAGGGCCTTGGCCGCATCAATCGGTCGACCAGTCATCAACATTTCTTTGGCGCGTCGCTGGCCAATGGCGCGAGGTAAGTTTTGTGTGCCGCCTGCACCTGGCATGATGCCCAAGGTCACTTCGGTGAGTGCAAACTTTGCAGCGCTTGACGCATACACAAAATCGCAAGACAACATTGTTTCAAAACCACCTGCATAGGCGTGCCCATTGATGGCGGCAATCACTGGTATAGGCATGTCGGTGAGGGTCCAATACATGCGTTCAAACAATTGATGTTGTTTGAGCCATTGCTCTTTGGTCATGCCTTTGCGTTCTTTTAAATCGCCGCCCGCGCAAAATATTTTATCGCCGGCGCCTGTGAGAATAATGCAACGAATATCTCGAGTATCTTCTGTGAGTCGAGTCCAGAGATCTAAAAAATCATGACCCATTTGCGTGTTGAGCGCATTTCCCACTTGCGGACGATTCAAAGTGATTTTGAGAAGATGAGGCTCGACCATTTCAGTGAGCAAGGTTTCGTAGTTAGGAAGGCTCATAGATCAGGCGTCTCCATTTTTTGAAAATAAAAAATCGGTGTGTTGTCCTAAAGTGGGAGGAGCCGTTCGAATATCGGAACGTTCGCCATTGAGACGCAATGGAAGAGCAAAAAATTTCATCTCTGAATTGGGAACGTCTTGTATCAATTGCAGGGTTTGTGTTTGTTTATGCGCAACCATATCTGCAATCGATTGAACGGGTGAGCAAGGGATGCCTGCATTTTCTAAAATCGCAACCCATTCTTTTGTTGATTTCGATTGAATGATTTCATCGAGCACGCGATACAACTCGATTTGGTGTTCCACACGTTTGGCATTGGTGGTGTACCGCTCGTCATCACACCATTGTGGACGTCCTACCGCCTTGGCCAAACTTTTAAACAATGAATCACTGCCTGCGGCAATCACCAATTCACCGTCTGATGCGGCATAAGCTTTGTAGGGCACGATGCCCGATGCGCCGGAACCTTGTTTGCCAGATATGTGTCCATTGGCTAAAAATTGCGAGGCCAATAGTGACACCCAAGATGTGGCGGTTTCAAAGAGCGATACATCAACGACACCACCTTTACCGGTGGTTTGTCTTTGCATGAGCATGGTTAATATTCCAATCACGCCCCACATACCTGTGCCCATATCCACAATCGATGAACCCACACGAACAGAAGGGCGTCCCGGTTCACCGGTGGTGCTCATGATGCCGCCAAAGGCTTTCATCAAAGGGTCATAGCCCGGTCTGTCTTGCAAAGGCCCCGGGTTGCCAAAAGCACCGATGTTGCAATAGACCAATGAAGGTTTTCTTTTGAGTAATGTGGCTGAGTCCAGACCTAAGTCTTCCGTTTGACCGGGCCTTAAATTTTGAATCAGGACATCGGCACGATCATCAATGAGTTTTAACAGTGCTTCTTTGTGTTGGGGCTTTCTTAAATCACAGACCACCGATTGTTTGTTTCGATTGAGCGATTGAAACATTGACGATGCGCCTTCCCAAAATGGAGGCCCCCATTTGCGCGCGTCGTCACCTTGGTCTTTTTCAACCTTGATGACAGTAGCACCCAAATCTGCAAATATTTGCCCAGCAAAAGGTGCGGCCACGCTGTGACCGAGCTCGATCACGACCAAATTTTGAAAAGGTTGAGAAGAGGATGTCATGGGAGATAAGATACAAAGACTGATTACCCAACTGCGCGCCGCACCGAC